>JAKACR010000325.1 GCA_021821225.1 Bacillota bacterium
CTTGTAATACACGCGGTTCAACATGACCACAGAGCGCCTGTCCCGGTCGCGAAATGCCCTGAGCAATTGGTTCTTCAACCATGACGGCATCGTAAGCATCCCCTTGCTGCGCTAGGATACTCCACTATACGCGGGCGTCGCCCATTTGCTCCACCAGGGAGAGCGCCACCCCGGCCCGGCCGAACAGTTCGACGGCATAGTTGTCGACCCGATAGGCTTCGCCGTACACGACCTGGCTGATTCCGGCCTGGATAATCTGCTTCGTGCACTGCAGGCAGGGGAAATGCGTGACGTACAGCGTCGCGCCGTCCGTGCTCACGCCGAACTTCGCGCACTGCAGGATGGCGTTGCTCTCGGCGTGGACGGTCCGGATGCAGTGGCCTTCAACGACCTTGCATCCTACATCCTGACAATGCACATCACCAGAGACGCTGCCGTTGTACCCGGAAGCGATCGTGCGCCTGTCGCGAACGATCACCGCCCCCACTTGCTTCCGGTCACAGGTGGCGCGGGTCGCCACCATCCTCGCCATGTCCATGAAATAGTCGTCCCACGGTTTTCGCATATCCAACATCTCCGTTTTTCGCGGCGTGCACCGGTGCGAAACGCTTGCTCCGGCTGTACCTGTCCTATTATGTATGGACGCGGGTCCCGGCGCAACCGCCGCGAATGAAGCAAGTGCGGCGCGAATAACAGACCAATCTGTCGCTAAATATGTCGTTGCCGGCAACAGTAATTGACAAAATTCGCTCCGCACCGCATCTACAATAAAGCCATTCTATGATCGGGTGGTGCACAATATGACCGGGGGCAAGCAAATTCGCAGGCAGAATCTGAGGACTGACCGACCCGTCATGCGGCTGGTGAATTCCAGGGGAGCTGAACGGCCGCTTCCCTACGGCATGCGCAGCGGGCATGCGCGGACCGGTCCTGGCAAGCGGGAGAAGGCGAGCGCTGGCGGACAGAGGCTTGTCTTCATGCTGCTTGTCCTGGCGGTCGGAGTCCTGCTCGGGCGGGCCGTGCTGCTTGGGGGGCTGACACCCTTCGTGCTCGCCGCATTCGCGGCTTCGCTTTACATGCGCAAGGGGGCGGCCGTCTGGATGGCGGCCGGCCTGACGCTCGGGTCGTTCTCCGCCCAGGCCGCCGGCGTCAATCCGTACCTGACCGTCGCCATGATCGGCGCGTATCGCCTCTTGATGTACGTGCTTGAACGGGTGGAACGCGTCGACATCCACGTGGCGCCGTTTCTGGTCTTCGCCGTCGACGTGGGCTTTCGCATCGGATTCACCCTGCCTCTGGCGACGTTCACCTGGTACTCGGCGCTGCTGGCGGCCGCAGACGGATTCCTCGCCTTTCTGTTGACCGTGATGTTCCTGCAGATGCCCCCGCTGCTCTCGTCGCTGCGGCCGCAAAAGCCGCTGCGTTGGGATGAAGTGCTCGGGCTCGCCATTCTCTTGGCGTCCGTGCTCTCCGGGCTGCGCGGCGTCCACATCGCGGGAATGTCGCTCGAGGGCACACTTGCGCGCCTGGTGGTCCTGGTGTTTGCCTATCTGGGCGGAGCCGGCCTTGGCGGCGCTGTCGGCGCCGTTACGGGGGTGATCATGTCGCTTGGCGCCCTGGCCTACGCGCCGATAATCGGAATGCTGGCGTTTGGCGGCGTGCTGGCGGGCGTTCTGCGCGATTCGGGGCGCCTTGCGACCGCCGGAGGATTTCTGGTGGGGACAGTGTCGCTCAGTCTCTACGACCAGTCTGCCGTCAGTGTGATCCACGGAGCGGAAGCGGCGCTGGTGTCCGTCGCACTGTTTTTCATCATACCGAAGTCGACCTACTCGCACCTCGCGCGCTATGTCCCCGGAACGCCGGAATTTATTCAGAATCGCCAGGAGCACGCGAGGCGCATCAAGGAACTGCTCACCGCGCGAATACATGAGGTCGCCAGGGTCTTCTCCCAACTGTCGTCCTCTTTCTCCGACGTGGCCGACCATCCGGCCGAGGAGACGGCCTGGACGACGCAGGCAATCGATCTGACGATCGACGAACTGTGCAGTCAGTGCAGAAAGGTGGACCGCTGTTTCGGGACGGATGCGGCGGGAACGCGCGCGGCCATGCAAAAGACGCTCGCGGTCATCCGCGACGACCCCGACGTGTCGGCGCAGGACGTGCCCCGAGAAATGTACAGTCGCTGTATAAAGCTGGACCAATTGGTCCCGGCGTTGAAGCGCTCGGCGGAATCGTTCCGGCGCGCGGAGCTGATCCACCGTCAGTTGACCGAGAGCCGCGGCCTGGTCGCGGCCCAACTGTCAGGCGTGGCGGCGATCATGCAGGACCTTGCCGACCAGCTCCAGCGCGAAAATGGGGCAAGCCGCAAGCAGGAGGTGCAGATAGTGGATGCACTGGGCCAACTCGGCCTTGAGGTGCAGGGGATTGACATCGTGTCGTTGGAGGAGGGGAAGGTGGAAATCGAGGTTCTCCAAGTGCATCCGAACGGCCACGACGAGTGCGCAAAACTCATCGCGCCCCTGTTGTCGGATGTTTTGGGCGAGACGATCGCCGTGCAGCGGACGGACTTGTCGCAGGACGGCTCTTATCAGAAGGTCACACTGACCTCCGCTCGCCTGTTCGATGTGGTCGCAGGCTTTGCCAGCGCCGCGAAAGACGGAGCATTACAAAGCGGAGACTCGTTTAGCGTTCTTGACATCGGCAACGGACGATACGCGATAACGGTCAGCGACGGCATGGGCAACGGTCTGCGCGCGAGCCGCGAATCGACCGCCGCCGTGCGAATGGTGTCGCAACTGCTCAAGGCCGGCTTTGACGAGAGCGTCGCCGTTCGCACTGTCAATTCCGCGCTGCTGCTGCGCTCTAAGGAAGAAATGTACGCCACGCTCGATTTGGCGATCGTTGATCTCTACACGCTGCAGACGGAGTTTCTCAAGGTCGGGTCCGTCGCCACCTACGTGAAACGCGGGCGCAGCGTCATGGCGATTGAGGGGGACAGTGTCCCCATAGGGATTCTCCGGGAGATTGACGTACAGACCAAGCGCGTGGCCCTGTGCGAGAACGACCTCCTCGTGTTCATGTCGGACGGCATCCTTGAGGCAGTCTCGCAGATGCGGGAACCACAGGATTGGGTACGCAGGCAACTGGAGAGGATGGACGGCAATGATCCGCAGGTGATTGCCGACCTGTTGCTTGAGTTTGCAGTCCGGGTGGGCGGAGGCGCCATCCGGGACGATATGACGGTGGTGTGCGCGAGAATGGAGCGGCACAAGCCCGACTGGGCCACGATCAAGCTGTCGAACGTCCCGGTCATCCGGCACGCGCGTCGTGCGCCGACCGAAGTCCAGGCCAAGCGCCTTGTGCAGGTCTAGGAGACATGTGATAAAGTCCTCCCGAGTTGGGCATACTGTCGGGTAAGCCTTTTTCGAGGAGTGACGATATGCCTGGCGAACCGATGCTGCGCCAATT
>JAKACR010000326.1 GCA_021821225.1 Bacillota bacterium
ATCGTACATCACGATCACGCCAAACACGACGCACGCCGCGAACAGGGGCGACCCCGTCCCGACGCGCCAGCCGATGACTGTAGCCAGCGAGGAAACAGCAGCAGAATGCGAACTCGGCATGCCGCCGGTTGACGTGAGTTTGCTGTAATCCCATTTCCTGTTTGTCACATAATAAATCGGCACCTTGATCGCCTGCGCGATAACGATTGCAAGCAGTGACGCGGTCAGCGCGGGATTGCGCACAATCCCGCCCAGCGCCTGAAACAGCATACTGCCGTCCCCTTCCCCTTCCCGCCCGGCGACCGACCCAGCTTCACGATCAGTGCGGCCGACCCGGCGCAGACCCGTCAGTTTCCGATCGGCGTCTCCCCGCACAAAGCGGTCTCCCCTGCATAGACGGCAGGATGCCCCGCTCCTGTCGGAAACACGTATAGAATATCCACCTCTTGCCGAACATCACCCTTCCACCCGTCGACGATTCGCACAGCGGCGGCGCCGGGCACCCGGTCAAGGATGGCGCGCTTGCGAAAATCCGGATGCGCCACGTCGCCGAGGTGAGCCGGGGCGATGCGACGCATCACTCCGAGTTCCGCGCCGCGCGCCGCCCGATCTTTCGCACGAGCCGTCTCGTCGCGCCACCACAGCGTGCGCGGGCGCAATTTTTCCCGCACCAGATAGTCCGCCCGCAGCAGGGCGGCAGCCACGCCATCGTAGACGCCGCTGCGCTCGAGGAATGCCGCGAGCCGCAGGGCCACATCGACAGGCTGGTGTCCGATGCGCGACCAGCCATTGTCATGCCAGAAATCGCCCAGCGCCTGGAAGAACTCAAAGGCGCTTGGGAACAGTTCACTGCAGACATAACTGACGATGTGCGGAAACCGCCCTGAATTGTAGTACTTCTCCAGAACATCCTCCAGGCGCTTCAGGCGGATGATATCTTCATACGATAGCACATTATTGTAGAGAAGTTCATACGGCGCCGAATCCATGAACACGTAGCCGTACGTCCCGGCGGACAGGCGCAGGCCCGTGCCGCGCAGCAACTTGAGAAAACCGAGCTGCAGTTCCTCGGGTCGGAGCGCGAAAACGTCGTTGAACGTCTTGCGAAAACTCGCATAGTCCTCCTCCGGAAGACCGGCGATCAAATCGAGATGCTGCGTGATCGCGCCCGCATCGCGGATGGCTTCAACCGTCGCCGCCAGCCGCGCAAAGTTCTGGCGCCGGTGAACGAGGCTGTTTGTGGCGTCGTTGGTGGACTGGACGCCGATCTCGAAGCGAAACAACCCCGGCGGCGCATTCTCGCACAGCCAGGCAACAACGTCCGGCTTCAGAATATCTCCCGTGATTTCAAAGTGAAATGTCGTCCCGCCCGGCGCGGCGATGAGAAACGCAAACAGTTCCATGGCATAGTCCCGCCGCAGGTTGAACGTGCGGTCCACGAACTTGATCTGCCGCACCCCCGCGTCAATGAGGCTCCGAAGCTCGGTCTTGACGCGCACAAGAGAAAAATAGCGCACATCGTCCTCAATGGACGACAGACAGAACTGACAGTGAAACGGGCAGCCGCGACTCGCTTCAAAATAGACTATCCGGTTGCGCAACTCGTGCATCCTGTCCCGGGGATACGGCGACGCGATCGCGTCAAGCGACGGAATCTTCGGGCGCGGGCGGGTCGTCACCGTGCGGCCGTCGTTCACCCGGCAGGCAAGGCCCGGCACATCGACGTACGCCTGTCCGGCCGCGTGTGCGCGCAACAGGTCGCGCAGCGTCTCCTCCCCCTCTCCGAGGACCACGACATCTGCGGCCTGGCAATCGCGCAGCCGCTGTTCACCGTCATAGGAGACCTCCGGACCGCCCAGAACAATCAACGTATCGGGCAGAACCTTGCGCAGCACCGGCAGGATACGCATGATCTCTTCTATATTCCATATGTAGCAACTCACGCCAAGCACATCCGGACAGAGCTCGTACAGGTCCGCGACCACGACTTCCACCGGATCGTGGATCGTGAATTCCCGCAACACGACCTCGTGCTCCTGTTGCGCCACGGCGCGCAGATAGCGCAGGGCCAACGAAGAATGCACGAATTTCGCATTAAGCGTCATGAGAACGACACGGCTCACAGCGCCACCCCTTTATTCGGACACGAGATCGCCGCCGCTGCCTGCGACGCGCTTCATTCTTTTCAGTATGGCCATTTCTTTTTCAGTATGGCCATTTCGCCGTGGATGTGTAATCACGCATGGATGTGCACCGCAAGCCTATGCGGCCATCCAAATGTGGCACCATCGGACCGCGTGAGGCCATATGGTGATGGCAGCAGGCGAACAAGGGGGAATCGAAGTGATTGCCGTACAACCGGTCACCATTGGAAGCTACACGTGCATCTCCATCGAAGTGGAACTGCCGAAGACGCGCCTGGTCGTCGTCCGCGCGCCCATCGGCTACATCATGTGCGGCGCTCTGGACGTGCACCTCCTGAACACCGCGCTGCTCGACCGCGCGATCATAGCCGGCCGCGCCGTCGGCGTGCGGACCACGGAACAACTGCTCGCAGCCCCGCTGGAGTCCGTCACTGTTGCGGCGCAGGAGCTTGGCATACAGGTCGGCATGTCGGGCCGCGACGCGCTGCTCCTGATGTGCGACCGCTTGACTATATCACGGCCGGAACACGCGGACAAGTAGACAGCACATCGGCCTCGCCTGTATAATCGAGTGGATTATATCGAGGGAGGCGTACTTGTGTCGCATGTTTTGGAGAACCTTATCCGACACTACGGTCTCCTGGCCGTATTTTTCGCGATGGTTCTGGAGAGTGCCTGCATTCCACTGCCCAGCGAACTGATCATGACCTACGCCGGGTACGAGGCGTTCCGGGGCAACATGAGTTTTACCGCCGCCGTCGCGGTCGGCGTCCTGGGAAACCTGGCGGGATCCGTGCTGGCCTACTACGTGGGCAGACGCGGCGGTCGCGCGGCCGTGGTCAGATACGGCTCATACATCCTGTTGTCGGAACGTCACCTGGCGGCGGCGGAACGGTACTTTTCCCGGTACGGCGCATTGACTGTTCTTCTCTCGCGCATGCTCCCCGCCATCCGCACATTCATCTCGCTGCCCGCCGGCATGGCGCGAATGCCGTTTGCAAAGTTCGTCGCGTACACGGTGATCGGCTGCGTACCCTGGGTCTACCTGCTCACGCTCTTTGGCTACAAACTGGGGCAAAACTGGAGTTCAATCTCTGCGCACTTCACCCTCGCGACCGCAATCCTCGCGCTTGCGCTGGTCGCCGTCGTGATCTGGTTCTGGCGAAGCTACCGCGACGGCAAGCGGGCCTAGGGGAACTGCGATAATCCAAATTCAGGAAGGTGCGGAGCGGCATAGATAGCGTCCGACCAAGGCCCCGGACGCTATCTATGGATT
>JAKACR010000327.1 GCA_021821225.1 Bacillota bacterium
GAGTGATCTGTGGACCGGATTGCAATATGACAGAGCCAACGCGGGTGGTGACGGTGAGTGGCCACTGAGTGGCCGGAAGAAAAGTAGGTTGATTGATCCGGGCCGAATTGATCAGAGAAACGCTGTCAATACGCCATCCGTACGGCGTTTCCGCGGCTTGCGCCACGATCGCTCCGCGCGCGGCTGGCCAGGCGAGAACGGCCTGATGGGCGTCAAGCCTGCGCTGCAGGAGTTGGACAGGTGATCCGGTGTACGGAATGAAATACAGCAAAAAAACCGACTTTCCATCAGAAAGAGCCCACTCGCTCGAATACAGCACGGCATCCGTGCCGGCGATGAGCGCGTTCTGCAGGAGTGTCGCGTTTGTCAGGGTCGGCGGCGAAATGAGCGCTTTTGTGCCGTCGAGTGGAACCGGTTGTGGGCCCGTCGCAGCCGGTGAGGTCAGATGGACTGCGGTCAAAAAACCTGCCTGCGTCGCATCGGATGAGAGATGGGATTGCGGCGGAGCAATCAGAGTCCACAGGATGCCGGCAGGAACGACAGCGTAGACAAGTCGCCATCCGGGACCGGGCAGATGGATGAAGTAGCGGGAGCTGTGCGTCGCGATGACACCGGTTGCAGAGCTGTGCGTCCTGTTGTCCTGCGTGGCGGGAGGTGCGGAAACAGGCGGCGCGCTGATCACGGCCCGCGTAAGGAGCGGCGCCGACGCTGCGCCGGATGGGGCGGTACCCTGGTGTGTATTGTGCTTGGCAGGCTTCTTCGCGCCGCTTGGAGGCGGACTGGCGGCAGCGTGAAAGCCGCAACCCGCCAAAGAGAAACTCAGAACGGCCATCACTGCCGCCCCGATCGTTTGCCGGGCGCTCACGCGCATGCTTCCTCCCCCTTTTAAATGAACCCCCTATGCCTGGCGAATTTAGCGCCATGGGCAGGTTTGCTGGGGTTGGTGCCATGCCCTATGTCCGGCGAGTTTAGCGCTAGCGGTGTCCGAGCAGGAGCAAAGGGATACTGGCGGCTGGCACCTGACCCTCATTTTCAAGATAGCGTAGCATGATTTGCCGTCCCATCGCAATGTCAGGATCGCCCGCGGCCCTGAAACTGCCCGCGTGCCCTATGGGTGTTCATATCCTTCGCCGAGCTGAGAAGGCCGCCTGAACCGGTCGGCCAATTGGATGAGCCACAGCCTGTGGTACGGTTCCTGATACAACACAGGTTCAATCCGCGTGTTCGGTCCTCCGGGTATGATCTTGTACTGCCAGATGGTGACCTTGGTCTGCGCACGCTCGTTGACCCGCACACCCATATGAATAGAATCCTGATAACCGTTTTTGTACGAGATCAATGTGAGTTGCCCGTGCAGTTCATTGACGAGAAAGCGAAAGCGCGCGCTGCGCAGCACAGGCGCCTGAATCCAGGGCGTCAATCCGTTCGCGTCCGTGTGGTACCTCTTTTCCGTTTCCAGCACGACCACCTCCGCTCCTGCCAGCGGTTTTTGGTTGCGGCCATCGATCACCTTGACGCGCAATTGACCCAACGCCTGACCGGGCGTAGTGGGCACGAAGCTGCCGGCGGGCGCTTTCCCGCTCGGTTCGGGAGCGGCCGGCGGGGGTGCCGCAGGCGCCGTATTCGGAGTGACTGTGGCGGTCACGGCTGCGGGCGTTTTCCCCGCACCGCCCGCAGTCGCACTGACGCCGCCCACGTCGGGGATATTGACCATCTGTCTTCCTGTGTAGTAGAAGTTCAGGATCTGAAGTGGCGTCCAGCCCTGCATCGCCAGATAGTCGCTGCCCCACTGGGCCATTTTTTGCGCATTTCTGTACTGCCAGTTCGGACTGCCTTGGTAGCCCGAACGATAATTCAACTCCTGAATGTTCAGGGACGGCCGGACGTACGCCAGCGGTCTTGTCGCGTAATACGCCTGGTCGGTCGTCACCTGCTCCGATTGTTCGCGATAGGTTTGGAAATTGACCGTGTTGTCCACATCGAACGTGAACCCGCCCACCGTGACGGGGTGCAGGTGGTGGTACCAGCCGAACATCTTGACCGCAATAGCGCCAGCCTGTAAGGATGAGGACGGCCAGCTTGGGAACCATTCATTGGGCAGCACGTCTCTGCAGTATGTGTCAAAACTCACGGTCTGGACGTATAAAATAGGCCCGCGGGGATCGGGTTCGCCGAATGCGTTGGTCTGCCGGATGGCCACGCGAATGGTGCTGGGGAAACCCGTTGAACCAATTTTGTACACTTGGGCGCTTGCGTGCGGAGCGGCGGGAGTTGCGCAGAGGATTCCCGTTGTGCAGCATGCGACTGAGGCCAAGGCCAATGATCTCGGAATTCGCATGGAGTTCGCCTCCTGTTTTATAGATTGTCCAGGATAGATGTTTCGGACACGCTTATTTAACAATTCCCTTATTTTGGAGAAACATGTGTCTGCAGATGATTGGGCCAAGCAGATGATTGGCCCAAATTGGGCGATTGCAATTCAAGAGTGCCGGCGGGTGTTGAGTGCGCATTTCGCCGCGCGAAGCTGTACAATGAACACAGCATCTACAAGAGCATGGTTCATGGAGGGTGGGTCTTCGTGGAGCGACTACAGTTGACTGGCGCAAATCGCCATCGTGCGCCCGATGCGTTGTCCAATCTGTCCGCGGTGTTGATCGACGGAGAGGATATCCGGATCGACAACGGGGCCATCCACGGGAAAGCTTACGTGGAACGCGGCATCCGCTTTGTGGGCGATCCGGAGGATGTGCCAAATCCCCGGCGCATCGCGGTGGTGTGGGTGACGCTACGGCGGGCCGTTCCCGGACTCGGCGTAAACGGCCTGGGAGCGAGCGTCATGCAGATTGACGCCGATGCGGGAGTCGGGTACAAGCATCTCGCCGATCAGGTGAACAAAATGGACGGCGCGGTCAGGGGCAAAATCATGCTGGAATCTCTCACCCAGACGGAGCATCGTCTGTTGGGCGCTTTTTTGATGGCCCAACGGGCCGAATTGTGGGAGAATGCGACGGAGGCCGTGTGGGCGGAGTGGCTCACTCCCGAACAGTACGCTCCGATGAAAGAGAAGATGGACGACGCTTTGCGCCACCGGGAGGAACTGCGCATCCAAGCGGAGGCGGAGGCCAAACAGGATTTGGCGCCTCCCTCGAATGGGGGTCTTCGTCCGCGATACGCTGACAGGGAAGCCGGGGAGGGAGAAGCCTGAGCGTGTTGGATATCGCATTCTGCCGCAATGCGGATCGTCTCGACCAATCAATCACACCGTTGTTTTCAGCCTTGCGCGAACATGCGGCCAGGCGTCCCGTGCAATTTCACATTCCCGGACACAAGACAGGGCGCGCGATGGATCCCGAATTTCGCGAGTTTCTCGGTGAGCGCGCGC
>JAKACR010000328.1 GCA_021821225.1 Bacillota bacterium
GATGCCGAAAAGCTGTGAATGCAGGTTTTCATTGTACAATATTTGTTCCTTCCGCGCATGACACACGAAGACATCGTAACTGTATGTATTGCGAAAAGGATTTGCCAGCCGACCGCCGAACGGTTTTAGTACCTGTTCAAAAAGGGGGCAGGTAAGATCCGCGCAGTGCAATGGGACATGGCTTCAACCGAATGTATAGTGGACTCAATCCCATGTCCTCAAGGACAATCTCATCAAGGTTTCGGGGGTGGGCGGATGCGCGGATGGCTGAGAGACCGACAGGATGTCGTTATGCTCGGAGGGTTTCTTGTCGCAGCGTGGGCGTTCTATTTTGTATTTGGCCAGCCTGTCGGGAAACAACAGGCTGCGGTGGTCGCCCGGCCTGCTGCGGTACAGACGGTGGCCGCAGTGCCTTCACAGGCGCGCATGGAAGTGTACATTACCGGGGCTGTCCACAAGCCGGGTTTGTATAGATTGCCCCTCGATTCCCGGGTGGCAGCGGCGATCGCGGCGGCGGGAGGCGCCTTGCCTTCGGCGGATGTGAACGGTATCAATCTGGCCGCTGTGGTGGAGGATGGGACGCAGATTGTCGTTCCCGCCCAAGGAGCAGAAGGGCCTTCGCTTCAGGGAGTCGGACAGGCGCCGGCTGGCCATAAGATACAGATACAGACACAAGGCGATCAGTCGGGCACACGAGGCGGACGGGCGAACAAACTCCAACCGGGAGAGCGGATCGGGATCAACAAAGCGTCCGTTGCGCAGTTTGAGGAACTTCCCGGCATCGGGACCAAACGGGCGCATACGCTCTACGCCTACAGGACGGCGCACGGACTCTTTTCCAGTCTCGCACAACTGGGTGATGTGCCGGGGATCGGGAGTAAGGAACTCGCCCGAATCCTTCCTTATGTCACCCTGTAAGAGGTTGTTCAACAAGGGGGCAGAACTCCCCGGCGCATTGCGGCGTCATCGCACGCGGCGCGCCGTCACGTAGTTGTTTGCCCAATAGTATGGGTTGTCAAGAAGGTCAATCTCCACCTTCGTGCTTGCGGCGTCGATGAATTTTCCCTGCCCGACGTAGATTCCCACATGGGATATGCCTCCCGATGTATCAAAAAAGACGAGATCACCCGGACGAAGTTGCGATTTGGGGACATAGGTGCCCATCTGGGCTTGTTCCGCAGCCGTGCGAGGCAGATTGATGTCAAACTTCGCGAACACGTACTGGACAAAACCCGAGCAATCGAATCCAGAAGGACTTGTCCCGCCCCAAACATAAGGATCGCCAAGGTATTGTTCGGCTGTGAGAACAATCTGCTGACCGAGCGACGGGGGGTGGGACGGGGAAGAGGACTGCCGGGGAGGCGTGGGAGTTTTAGCGGCATCGAGAGTGATCATGCGGAAGATCTGGGGGGTGACGCTGTCTGACGCTCCGAGCGCGTGCTGTTTTTTGAAGGCGATGACGGCGTGTTCCGTCACTGGTCCGAAGTAGTCGGTCGTATGTACATCGCGAGGGAAAAAACCAAGTTTTTTCAGATCGTGCTGTATCTCATGGACTCTCTGATTCTCTGTCCCGAGGGACAAGTTATCTGACGGCGACGGCGACGTGGCGGCGAACACCTGGCTTGTAGGCAGGCACAAGAGTATGAGTGTCCCCATCAGGGAGCTTGTCAGACTGACGGATGAGAGGCGCAAAAAAAAACGAACCCCTTTCACATGCTTTCGAGGTTAGTTGACGGGTTCGGGCAGAAAGGTTGCCCTTCCAAGACGCATGGATTCACCCCGGATGTTGCTTCCCCCGTACCGATCAGAGTGGATCGGATTCAGCATTTTCACTCTGCGCTCATTCTATCAGTTACGACAAAGTATGACAAGGGGATTGTTGCATTTTCGCAAAGGAGACGGGACACTTTTCAGGTAACCGCATGAAGGGTGACGCGTGATGCATCGTATTCTCGGCCTGCTGTGCGGCGCATTCTGCGCGGGCGCATGTGCGGTGCTTGTCGAGGGGCCGCCATCCGCCGAGCGGGTGGGATTTATCGCTGCCATGCTCTCCGTCGGCGCTCCGCTGGTTGTGACACTATGGCTGCGATTGTGCCGCCGCTGTTTCTTGCTCAGTTGGCGGCGGAGTTCGGGGCGTCTTGTGACGGTCTATGCCCTGTCATTGACGGCGGCCTTCAGTCTGGGAATATCCTATTGTTCGGCGCGAGTCCAGAATGCGGAGGGGCAGACGGCCGTCCTGGCGAGCCTGGCTGCTGGACGCGGCACAAAGCTGGTGGTGGGGCGTATTGACGGAGCCGTCGAGCGTACGGACAAGGACATCTCGTGCCCTCTTCTCATCGACGGTTGGTATGGCCGTGCAGGTTTCGTGCGGTCGACCGGGATTCGCGTCTGGTTGACCATTTCCTCCGGCAAGGAGAAGTTCGGGCAGGGGCGGAGATTTCGTCTCCGTTTCTACACGGCCGCGTCTGAACTCCAGACGGGCGATTTTATCGCGGTTTACGCATATCTTCGCCCTGTACCGCGCGGGCCGTTCGCAGTGGCGCTGCTGCGCAAGGGGATTCGCTTTGTTGCGGCGGGCTCGATCTACGGCGTCAACCGCATCCGGTATGCAGGCGGCGGGTGGGACGGCGGAGTTGCGCAGGGCATGGTGCAGGAGTGGATCGCACAGCGCGCGGTCGCGGTTTACGGCAAGGCGGCGGCGGCCTGGGTGCTGGCATTCGCGGTGGGAGATCGTCAGGGGATTCCGTCCACGCTGTTGAAGACCATGGCATCGCTTGGCTTCGTCCACGCTGTGGTTGCATCGGGGGCCACGATCCGCATGACGGTGGATCCGCCCGTGCGATGGATTCGAAGGCGCCGAGGCCGGAAACCGCCGGGATGGTATACGACGGGCGTGCTGTTGACAGGGATGGTGCTTGTGATGACAGGGTTCGCTCCACCCGCCGTGCGCGCGGCGGTTGTCTACATGTACGATCTGACGGCGAAAGCTCTGCAGCGCAAGGGAGACAGATTCACAGCAAACGGCATGGCGGCGGTTGTTCTCGTGCTACTGCAACCCACATCCCTTCTCGATCCGGGCGTCTGGTTGTCGTATGCCGCGGTGGCGACGCTGTCGCGTCTGCCAAAGCGTCTTGAAGGAGGCGCGCTTCGCTGGATCAGGCCAGGTGTGCTGCGCCGGATCATCGCCCGTGGATTCGCGGCCGAACTGGGGATTACACCCTTTGCGGCCAATCTGTTCGGTCAGTTCAGCATCCTGTCGCTCGGCGTGAACGTCCTTTTGTATCCGGTGCTGGAATGGGTGACGCCGGTCTGTTTCGCGCTTGTGGCCGCGGCGGCGCTGATGCCTGGCTACGCGTCTGTTGC
>JAKACR010000329.1 GCA_021821225.1 Bacillota bacterium
CCTCTCTTTTCATGACGATGCGCCTCCTCGAATGAATTCCTGACTACATTCTCTCAGTGGTGGCGCGTTGCCGGAAGGTGTGGAGGATTTGACGCTTACAATTAAGCTATCGCGCGTTTCAAAAACTCTACGGCAAGTCCATTTCGGTTCGTGCGCCGCGCACGTTTTTATCGATCCTCACCCGCAAGGCTGAAAGTGCTGGCGGATCGGTCGATGAATTCTCCACGCGCACGACGGCATTATCGCAAGCGTGCCTGTGCGGGCAGCGGCACAAGAAGAGGTTATCCGAGCGCGTCCACGCCTGTGATTGCGGTGTGGAGATGCAACGGGATCTGTTCAGTGCGTATCTGGCCCGGCATGTGAAAGACAACCTGCTCCAAGTCACCGAGGCGAATGCGTCTTGGTCAGGTGCGGAACCGCTCCTGCGGGCGGCTTGGAAATAGGCGACCGAAAACCAACCTGCGAGTGGAAGGCGAAAGCCAGCCTCCTTCGGCGTCTTTGGACACCGGAGTCAGAGCGGGTCGTCCGCGACAGAAAGCCTGCCTGAGCATGAGGCGTCGGATGATGTAGCGGGGGCGAAAGTCTGCGCGAGAGCCGACGAGAGTGCGGCGGTATAGGCTTTTAGAACCCCCTGGATTTATCCATGGGAGAGGGTTCAGCGACAGACGGGCACCGAGAACGCTACGATGAGGCGGGAGGTGTTCATCGCATGGCAATCAAGACATGGCAACCGATCACGCCGGACGGAGAGGGGCCATTTGCGAGGATAACGGCGAGGCGGCCCTGGAGTTGTTGACTGCGTTCAATAGCGATGTGCAAAGGGATGTCGCTTTAAGTGGTCATGCATTTGATGCCGCATTCGTCCTCTTTGCCCACGTCCTGTCCGGACTGGCAGACGGCGACCACCCCATGTTCGGCGGCGCGTATGCCGTGCGCGTACGTCACTACACGCGCGAAGAGCTCGATGAGATGCCGGAGTTCTCCGGATACTGAAGGCAGTACGGAACAAGAAGGGGGAGACGATCGACGATGCCGACGATCCATGACACGCGGTTTGCTGTGGTGGACGTGGAAACCACGGGCCTGGATGCGCAGACCGACAAGATCGTCCAGATCGCTGTGTGCGAAGTGTATCAGGGCCGTGTGGCGCTCCGGTACGAATCCCTGGTCCATCCGCTGCGCCCCATTCCATCGCGGGCGTCGGGCATACATCACATCACCGATCAAATGGTCGCGTCGGCGCCGACATGGGACGCGGTTTGGCCTGAGATTGCGGAAGTGCTGGTCGTGACGGATGTATTGGTCGCGCACAACGCGGGTTTTGATCGGGGCTTCCTGCCGAAGACGGGCAAGCCGTGGCTGTGTACGAAGCGCCTCGCTCAACACCTGTGGCCGGAGGCGCCCAACCACAAGAATCAAACCTTGCGATATTGGCTGAGCATCGACTTGTCGGCGACCGCGCATGATGCGGCGGGGGACACCCTCGTAACAGCGCATGTGCTGCTCCGGGAGATCGAAGCTTACCTGGCGCAAGGAAATAGAGACGATCCGATGGCGCTGATCCGTTGGACCGATCGTCCGATTCGAGTGGCACGCATGCCGTTTGGAAAACACTGCGGCATCGAGCTGAAATAGGTGCCGGCCGACTACCTGCGCTGGGCGCTTGGCAACATCGGGGATATGGATCCGGATGTGCGCTGGAGCCTGGAACACGCGTTGCGACAGGAGGTAAGAGGATGACCGAGTCGCGGCCAATATCCGAAGAGATCATCCAGGTACTACATCTGCACGCGCAGAGAACCTGGCATGATGAGGCGTACATCGTCGCGAATCGAGCCGCCCTGTTGGCACTCAAATCGCGCATTGAGGTGGCGTTGCAACAAGAACAAGCATGTGGGGCGTTTGTCCCCGCTGACGGCGAGGAGTTTCACCTGCACGTCCTGCTGGACGATGCGAATTGGCAATCCGAGTCGTGGCAACGCCGAGCGCTACCCTATACCGACGAGGCCGCGTCCGCATCATCCGCAAATCGTTGTTTCCCGGAGGGGAACGTCCTGTGTGGGACGTGTGCGGAGAAAGCGGACGAGACGGAAGAATGAATGCGCGAAGCATCCTGTTCGATGCTGCCAACCTTGCCCGATGCGCAAGAGTCACCCCGAAAACCGTCCGTTCGCATCCCGCCCCATCGGTACAATGGAGACAACGCAAGGGAAGGCGGGTGTTGACGGATGGACGCAGTGATCGTCGAGAAGGTGCGCAAACTCCTGGCGCTGTCGAGCAACAATCCGAGCGCAGACGAAGCGCAGAGTGCGCTGGCCAAGGCGCGGGAACTGATGGTCCGGCACGGGATCGAGGCCGCTTCGTTGGCACAGACGCCGGCTGTGCCCGTCGCGCAAGAGCGCACGATCTATGAAGGGGCACGCATCGTGTGGTGGGTGGACCGTTTGGCGGTGATTCTGGCGGAGGGCTTCCGGTGCTACGTTTGGAATGCACGCCGACCCACGCGTCGTCTGATCGTGCTCGGCGCCGAAGAGGACGTGGCCATGGTGCAGGACGTGCACCACTACGCAGTAGAGGTCGTGCCGCAACTCGTGCGTCGGTACCGGGAGAATCGGCGCCGTGTCGGGCGATGGCCGGCCGATCGACGCGCAGCTGTCGGCGTCGAAAACAAGATGATCGACGGCTTTTGCGCCGGACTGAAGGATCAGTTCCGCCAGCAGGAACAGCAACCTGGCTGGGCGCTGGTGCTCACGAAACACCCCGTCGTCCAGGACGCGTATCAGGCGCGGCGCGATACGCTCAAATTGCGACCGGGGAAGCCACGGCGCATCCTCACGCAAGAGAACAACCACGCCTGGTCGCACGGCTACGAAGCGGGACGCTCATTCGCCAAGCCCAAAGAAGCCCTGCGTGAACCGAGTGGGGTGCAAGAAGCGTTGTCCTTTGAATGATGCCAAACCTCGACACCGTGAGGATGGGCCGGGTGAATGGATCGCCGCCACGAAGAGGGGAGACGGCTCACATGAACAAGGCCCCGATGCGACGGCGTACGAGAATCCGAACCCGCGCCTCACACGACGGCCGCGAACGCTGGCTGCTGACGTACAGCGACCTCATCACGCTGCTCCTGGCCTTTTTCATCATTCTATACTCCATGGCCAACGTCAATCAGGGCAAGTTTCAGCAAATGGCGCGGTCCCTACACGTGGCCTTTGGTTCCCACACACCGATTCGGATTGACACCCTTCAGCTGGACATAGCTCCCGTTTTCTAGCGTTATCTCAGACCTTCACTTTTGTCTTCGGTTGCAACCCCGTTTCCAGATGTTTGCGGTGAAACACAGCTGGCGGCATGTAGTG
>JAKACR010000031.1 GCA_021821225.1 Bacillota bacterium
TGACGACGCTGGAGTTTTTGAGTCAGGATCGGCAGACGAGGATGCTGTATGAGGAGCGGCAGAAGGGTCTGCACGATTACGTGTCGGCGATCGAAGACGCCGCGGAGAAGGGCAAGCTGGAAGGCAAACTGGAAATGGCACGATCGTTATTGGCGAAAGGGCTTGGCATCGAGATGATAGAAGAAGCATCCGGATTGGCGCGAGAACAGATCGAGGCACTGCGACAAGACTTGCACTGACTCCATCATACCGACGCATGGCCACTCCAATGTGAGTCCTACGTCGAACTCCGCTATGTGTTTGCCATGGGGCAGTGAAACCGACCACGGCGGTAGAGCCCTGCGCTGGCAGCGCAGGGGGCAGGGGTTCAAAATCCCCTATTCCTTAACCACCTTCACAAAGGCCCTCAAGTCTCGCTTGACGGCACTTGAGGGTCTCCGTCGTCTATGGGATCGATCCGTTCGGCGTCGCTGGAGCAGGGTCGTGATGTTCATCCATCCCATCAGGTGTTGGTGAGCCTCAGCCCGGCGTTGAAACTGACGGCGGCTGAACAGAGTCACCTGTTGCTGCTCGCGAAGACGCAAACCAGCAGCCAAGAAGGTCAACCGGAATTGCCAGAAGAACCTGCGATGTAAGCGCTGGCACTTGCGACTGAATCGCTGAATCCGCACCCCGCTTACGTTTTGGGCTGTCGCTGGGACTTGCCTACATGGAACCAAGCTGCAGAGTTCGAGTTCTCAGACGTCGCGTCGCCGCATTCGCGCCATGAGCCACCACCAGGCCGATATCGAGGAACTTTGCGACGTGGTCTGCGACAGGGAGGAGGGTCGGGTCGGTCCTCGCTGACCCGAACACAAGCGGCCACATGGCTGGTAGTGACGCATGCCAAGCATACGCAGGATGACAGAATCGCAGAGTTCACCGTTATGCAATACCTTCTTAAATTTCCCCGTATCAATTATTAGTCCCCTCATCACAGACACGCAGTCTTCTTTCGGGATAATGGACTACGACAGACAGCACCGTGCCGCGAGGAAAGTAGGTTCATGAAAAGCGTGAAACGCACTGTAACGGATCGGCTGACCCGTTGCGCTTCGACGCCAGGGGGAATTTCTGCTGTGGCGCAGCCCTCTTTTGCAACGCGGAAACCGCCTGTCGTCGTAACATTTTGGGAATGACACTTTCAATACTGCCCGGTGGAACCCGTGCAGCGGACGAGGTTCGGGAGGGTTGTCTTATGGAGAAAAGTCGACGCACGCGCATTCTGGCGCTTGGTGAACCCACGCTGCTTGCCGAACTGGCGCGGACCATCGAATCCGAGGCAACTGTGGAGGTGGTCTCCGCACCGCGTCTGCGTGTGACGATGGCCAAGGTCATGGATCCGGCGACACAAACGCCGTTTTATCTGGGCGAAGTGCTCATCAGCGAATGCACCGTGAACGTCTGCGGGGCGTTGGGATTCGGAGCGATTGTGGGTGAATCGCTGCAGCGCGCCTATGAGCTCGCGGTTGTGGATGCGGCGTGGAACGCTGAATGGTCGCAAAATGACGAATGGCAATCGCGCCTGTTGGCCGAGGAGGCGGGAATTCGCTGTGTTCATGAACGTGAATTCGCGCAGATGGCGGCGTCGAAGGTTGATTTTGCAACGAAAGGGGAGTTTGACAGGCGATGATATCTGTCCATCCCACGAGTAATGACCTCATGACGCAATTCGTCTACCGTACTCTGCTCAACGCGATGGCGTGTCCCGGAACGGTTCATTCCTTGCGTCGCTGTGCGGCCGAGAAATCGGACGAATTCCGCGACTCTCCCGGGTCTTCCTGCGCGTTGTTTCCAGAACTGCGCTGGATCGCGCTCTCGTTGCTCGACGCCGAAACGCCCTTCGCAGTCTGTGGCGAGAACGCGAAGCAGTGGACCGCGTCCATTGCGCGTCTTACGATGGCGCCGTCCGTTCACCGCTTTGAAGAGGCCGCGTACGTCATCAACAGCCGCTCTGTGGGCGCAGTGGCCGCGACGTGCTGCGCGAGCATCGACCGGGGCACGCTGGAAGCGCCCCACCGCGGCGCGACCGTCATTCATCTGGTCGCCGCACTGGCTGCACCGCCCGTCGGCGCGGGACAGGTTCACTTGGGGGAGAGTCTGCGGCTCTTGTTGCGCGGTCCGGGGATCGACGATGTGCAGCCGCTTCGGGTCGACGGCTGGGATGAGGCTTGGCTCACGGGCCGGGAAGTGCTCAATCGGGAGTATCCCATGGGAGTCGATTTTGTGCTCGTCGATCCCATGGGTTTCGTCGCGGCGCTGCCCCGCACCACGCGGGTGATCAAGGAGGCTGAATCATGGGCTATGTGACGGTCACCGGAGGCCGGGAGGCGATCGAAGCGAGTCAAGAGTTGGCGAACGCACTTCGTCTGCGCGGCGCAGAGCGCCCGCTGCCGACAAATGAAGTGCGCGGCCAACTGCGTCTGCTGGTCGACCGGGTCATGGGAGAGGCTGGGTTCTATGCGCCGGACTACGCGGCGCTCGCCCTCAAGCAGTGCGAGGGAGACGCTCTGGAAGCGGCGTTTGTCTTGCGCGCCTATCGCTCCACGCTGGAACGGAGGCCTGACGCGTTGCCGATCCGATTGTCCCAGATGCGTGTGATCCGGCGCATCTCCTCCGCGTTTCGTGACGTGCCGGGCGGTCAGTTGCTGGGTCCAACGCATGACTACAGGCATCGCCTTCTCGAATTCGCCCTGCTTGACGAGACGACTGAGGACATCCGACGCGTGTTGGCGCGCTTGGACGGACTGGAGTCATCTGAAAGTTCCGACGGACGCTTGCCCAAGGTGTCCGACATCCTCCGGGCAGAAGGCCTCCTGGCGAGGCCGCCTGCGCCAGTGGGTGCACAGGACATCTTCGACATCACACGCGAGAAAGTCATTTTCCCGGCCTCGCGGTCGGCCCGTCTGCAAACCTTGGCCAGGGGGGAGACCGGCGCGATGGTGGCGCTCGCGTACAGCAGCATGCGCGGCTTTGGCGCCGTGCATCCAACGATCGGCGAACTGCGCGTCGGGTATTGTGAATTGTATATCGAGCACCCGTTTGGCGACGGTTCGGTTTGTCTCGGGGAACTGTTGTTGACCGAGGTCGAAACGGTGAACAGTTTCAAACACGGTCCGGAGTCTGGGGAGGTTCAGTTTGTTCTTGGGTATGGCCTGTGTTTTGGCCAGAACGAGGTGAAAGGGATTGCCATGGCGATTCTTGAGCACAGCCTGGACACGGGCGGCGATGCGCCCGCGCAGGACGAGGAGTTCGTTCTATCGCATGTGGACAGTATCGAATCGGCTGGCTTCGTCTCTCATTTGAAGCTTCCACACTACGTGACCTTCCAGTCGAGTCTCGATCGCATTCGAAATGCGCGACGCGAAGATGAACGGAGAAAGGGTGTCCCGCATGACCAGGAGCTGGAACTCCCGACCGTATAACTACGCGTTCCTCGATGAAGGATCCAAGCGCGAAATCCGTCGCAAGACGCTCAAGGCCGTGGCCATTCCCGGCTATCAGGTGCCGTTTGGATCGCGCGAATTGCCGATCGCGAGGGGGTGGGGCACGGGTGGGTTGCAACTCACGCTGTCGCTCATTGGCGAGGAAGATTGTCTGAAAGTGATCGATCAGGGGAGCGATGACAGCGTGAATGCGGTGAGCATCCGCGATCTGGTGCTGGCGACGACCGGCGTCGAGGTGACGGAAGACACGATGCAGGCCACGTTGATCCAGTCCCGTCATCGCATTCCCGAGCGACCGCTTCGACCCGACCAAGTCCTCGTTTTGCAAGTGCCGGAGCCTGAACCGTTGCGGCGCGTGGAACGCCGTGAACAGGTGACGCGGCGCATGCACGGCGAACGAAACTACAGCGCCGCCTGGCTGGATCTCTATGAGGACCTGGTGCGATTCGGCGAAGTTACGATTGGGGCGGATTTTCCGGCGATGGTCAATGACCGTTACATCGTGGCGCCCACGCCCATTCCCCGTTGGGATCTCCCGAAGCTTCATCAAGCTCACCACCTCACTCTGTTTGGCGCCGGGCGGGAACGAAAGATTTACGCCATTCCGCCCTTTACGGACGTGCGACCGTTGGACTTCGAGGATGTGCCCTTTCAGGTGGAGCGTTTTGTGGGAAAGAGCTGTCGCCGTTGCGGCAGTGAGCATTCATTTCTGGAAGAGACGGTGGACGAGAAGAGCAGGCAGATCGTTTACCAGTGCTCGGACACGGATTACTGTAACCAGCGGCAGGCGAACGTTGCAACGGAGGGTTGACGGCGATGCGCGAAACGGCGGATGATCAGGAACCGCTCCTGCGGGTGAAGGGGCTCGGAAAACGGCACGGCGTCCCGTGCGCGCGGTGCGGCGGCGCAGCCGGCAGCACGGCCTTCGCGCGGCGCTGTTTGCAGTGCGGCAGTCTCTGGGGTTGCTTTGACATCGACTTCGATCTGTTTCCGGGCGAAATTCTCGGCATTGTCGGCGAGAGCGGATCGGGGAAAAGTACGCTGCTCAGTTGCCTTTGCTTTGATCAGGAGGCGACGCAGGGCGAGGCTGTCTTCAGCACGCAGGGCTGGTCAAGTGAGAACATCCTGGCGCTGTCCAGCCAGGAAAAGAGGTACGTGCGCAATCGTCATATGGGCATGGTCTACCAGAATGCGCTGCTCGGACTGCGGATGAACCACTCCAGCAGCGCGAACATCGCGGAGAAGTTGATTGCGGCGGGGAGTATGCGTTACGGCGCCATGCGCGCCAGGGCCGGGGAATTGCTCGACCGGATGGAGATTTCCAGTGAACGGATGGACGAAAGCCCGAAACAGTTCAGCGGCGGCATGCAGCAGCGCGTACAAATCGCCAGGGCGATGGCGAATCATCCGGAACTCCTGCTGCTTGATGAAATCACCAGCGGCCTGGATCTGACCGTGCAAGCGCGGGTTCTTGATCTTGTGCGCGAAATTCAGCGTGAATCGAACGTGACCATGCTCATCGTCTCCCACGATCTGGGGGTGATCCGACTGCTTTGCGACCGGTGTCTGGTCATGCGCGGCGGCACGATCATCGAACGGGGTCTGACCGATCAAATTCTTCAGGATCCACAGCATGAGTACACACAGCTTCTCGTTCACTCCCTGCTCTGACGCGGATGCTTTCGGAGGTTGTTTCAAGCCGCGCGCAGACGCCGCGGTCACGGAGGAGGCCGCGGAAACCACATGCTTTCCACGAGCAAGGAGGGGAATCGATTGTCAATGCTGTCCATAAGGCGCCTCGCCAAACACTTTTCGATCGTCCGGAACGCCAGGCGTTCGCCGTTCACCGGGTTTGAGGATGTCTCGTTTGAGCTCAACAGAGGGCAGATGCTCGGTATTGCCGGTTCGAGCGGCGCGGGCAAATCGTCTATTCTAAAATGCATCAATCGAACCTACATTCCGAGTTCGGGCGATGTGTGGTTCGTATCTGTGGAAGAAGGACGAATCAATCTGGCGACAGCGGGCGATCAGCAAGTGCTTCGTATGCGGCGCCGGGAAATCGGTTATGTAAGCCAATTCCTTCACGTCATTCCGCGCGTCGCCGCGGTGGATGTGGTTGCCGATCCCCTCATCCACCGCGGTGTCTCACGCGCCAGCGCACACGAGGCCGCCGCAGAGTGGTTGGAGCGTCTGCACATTCCGGAGCGTCTGTGGAACGCATATCCCTCCACTTTTAGCGGCGGCGAGCAGCAACGAGTGAATCTCGCGCGCACCTTCATCGCAAATCCCCGGCTCTTGCTGCTGGACGAACCGACAGCATCCCTTGACGCGGCCACCGCGTCTCTTGTCGTGGCCCTGCTGCGCGAATTGAAAGATCAGGGTGCAGGAATCATCGGTGTTTTTCATGATCGGGCACTGCTGCGCGGTATTGCCGACGATGTTCTGGAGATTGCGCAGTGCGATGTGCCAAAAGGAGAGGGGGAAGGCGCATGGACGAGTGTTTCACCCTGACCAATGGCCGCATCGTGTTGCCGGGCGAGGTGCTGGAGCGCGGCAGCGTCAGTATCCGCGACGGGCGTATCGTCCACATCGGCCCGACGCCCGCGGTCTGTGCAACCCGCTTCGATCTCGACGGGGCGTGGCTGTTCCCCGGTTTCATCGATTTGCACAGCGATGCCATCGAAATGGAGATTCAGCCACGGCCCAACTGCACATTGCCCATGGGCATTGCCATCCGCGAAATAGAACGCAAGCTGATCAGCGCCGGCGTGACGACGATCTACCACGCCTTGTCGCTGTCTCACGCGCCCAAAGCTCGGCAGACACGGAACACGGGCGTTATCGAACGGCTCGCGGAAACCCTGCTTGAGTATCGACGCAGCGAGCAGGGCCTGATCCGACATCGGATCCATTTGCGCTTTGAAATCTCGAATACGGCTGCTCTTGCGTCTGTCCATCGCATGCTGGACAATCGCGCTGTCGAACTGTTGTCCTTTATGGATCATACGCCAGGTCAGGGGCAGTTCCACAGTATCGAGCACTATCGCAGCTATCTGCAGGAGCACCACGGATTCGACGCTGCGGCGGTGAGCCGCTACCTCACGGAGATCCAGGAACGCGACAAGACGGCGTACGACAGCCTCACAATATTGGCGCAACGGGCCAGGCGGCAAGGGATTCCACTCGCTTCACACGATGACGACTCGTGTGACAAGTTGGACTTGATTGCGCAATGGCGCGGCGTGATCAGCGAATTCCCCATTTCACTGCCGGTCGCGAAGCGCGCCAGGGAACTGGGGCTCTCTGTGATTGTGGGCGCGCCCAATCTGATCAACGGCGGCTCTACGGGCGGCAATCTCTCCGCAGTGGAAGCCATTCAACAGGGAGCGGCAAACATCCTCTGCTCAGACTACTATCCGCCTGCGCTGATGCATGCGGTCTTTTATCTGTATCGACTGGGCTACCCCATGCAGGACGCCGTTCGTCTGGTAACGCTGCAACCGGCGCAGACGATGGGCGTAGACGACGCCATTGGGTCGATCGCCATCGGCAGGGAGGCGGATTTACTGGCAGTGCATGACAGGGGTGATGTTCCGCATCTTGAACAGGTGTGGGTGCAAGGCAGGCGCGTCAGCCTAGTTCCGGTCATGCGCCATTCTTCCGCCGTTGGCGGGGAGACTCCGGGATCACGCGGCAAATCCCGACGGCAACCACTGTGATAGCTCCAAAGAGGAAGGCAGGGAACGGGCTGTGGCGCCGAAGCGACGCTGCACGCAGTCCACAAGTCGTCGTCATGACGGGCAGCGGCGAGATGTGTGGCACAGACCTGTTTTCCGCGATTCTCAGCTTGCATCGCCGAAGGCCATTGTGATATACTGCGTACCGTGTTCAGTGGATGTGCGTCCTGATTCTGACGCTGATTCAGGACCAAAATCCCTTTTTTTTTCGCCGATGCCCGGGAGCTGTGGTGTAGTGGCCTAACATGCCTGCCTGTCACGCAGGAGATCGCGGGTTCGAATCCCGTCAGCTCCGCCACTTTGGGAATTGATACATGTGCGCGGTTTGAGCTTGGTGAGGAATGCGTGAGACTGTGGTTTATGCAGAGATAAAAACTGGTTCTACGGGGAGCTCAGGCATGCGCCGGGCTCTTTTCCTGTCCGAAAAGGGGTTGCACGCGTGATCCAGTACAAGTTTATCGGCCACTCGAGTGTCCTGATTGAAGTGGAGGGAACGCGGTTTATCACGGATCCGATCGTATCTCGGCGAGCCCTTGTGGTGCCTCGCAAGAGACCCGCGGGGTACGACGTGGACGACCTTGCCGATATTGATTTCGTCCTGCTCTCTCACGCGCATTGGGACCATCTTGACAAGCCGACGCTAAAAAAGATCGCGCGTCGCAGCCATGCCCGGGTGATATGTCCCAAGGGGCACATGTCGTTGCTGCGCGACCTTGGATTTCAGGCCATTTTTGAACTGGCGCGCGGACAGGTGTTCACCGTTGGCGATTTCAATTTCAGCCTGACGCCCGTCAATCACCGCGGCAAGCGCTGGCTGGAGCGCCACAGACACGCGGCGGGAATCTTCGTCAAGGGGTGCGGGCATGCGTTTTGGTTTGCCGGAGACACTGGATATCGCAATGATTTTTCCATCGGCATGCAGGACTGTCATCCGGATGTGGCGCTGATTCCCATTGGCGCCTATGAGCCCCGCGAGTGGTTTCATATGATGCACATGGCTCCGGAAGAAGGGTTGCAGGCTTTTATCGACGTGGGGGCGACGTATATGCTGCCGATTCATTGGGGCGCCTTCAAACTGACGCGCGAGGCGATCCATGAGCCGCCGCTCGTGTTGCGGGAATTGGTGCGGGACCGGCCTGACCTGGCGCAGCGCATCTGGTGGCTGGAACCCGGAGAACAGCGAACGTTCGCCCCCGCGGAGGGCGCAGCGTCCGCAAAGGCGGACTGGAGCGCGGAGACGAACAGGACAGGGCGGGCCGTGGAGCCGGCTCCCACGGAGACCTGAGACGTGGATGTGCCGCCGATACGGTCTCCGTGTCGGGTTGACACACTATGGCGAGATACTGTATTCTATGCGAGGCCGTAAAAGGGTGGAATCCGGCGGCGCAGGGCGATGTGGCGATGATGCTCGCTCGACGCGGCGGTGAACGGGATGGCGGATTGTGTGCGGAAGTGGCTCAGGGGTAGAGCATCGCCTTGCCAAGGCGAGGGTCGCGGGTTCGAATCCCGTCTTCCGCTTCAGGGGCAGGACATGCGGAACGCGGACGGGTGGGCGTTGTCCGTTCGGTTCGGGCATGGAGTTGACAGTGTCGGGGCGGCAGGCTTATGATGTGGCTGTTTTCAGAGGATTTTGGCTGCGCCGCGCACGGCGGGCTTTGACGTGGGGTTGGACGGGTCACTTTGTCGGGGTGGCGGAATAGGCAGACGCAGGGCACTTAAAATGCCCTATCCGTGAGGGTGTGTGGGTTCGAGTCCCATCCCCGACATTATTTTGCGGTTGTACAGACAAAAGTGTGGCTTGACACGATGGGTTGATGTCAGTAATCTGGAACTAGAATTAATCGGTAACAGATGGTTTCTTTGGACGCCGGGGAGACTCGCTCTTGAACACAGCACTGACTCGACCGCTGATCACCATATACTTTGCGCGGCTGATCTCGTTGATTGGCGATCGCATGTACCTGATCGCGCTCACGATCTACCTCGCTGGACAGAATGGTGAATACCTCGCGATTTTGTGGATGTCGCAACTGGCATTGCCCATCGTGACGGGTTTTTTTGAGGGTACCGTGATAGACCGTCTCGGCTCTCGACGCACCGCGGTGGCTGGGGATATTGTCAATGCCGCCGCGACCGCCCTCATGCCGTTTGTGTTGCATGAATACGTGTGGCTGTTCGTGCTGGCTTTTATCGTCAGCGGTGCGGCCTCATTCTCCGGGACCGCGATGAATCCCATGATCAGCGACCTGACCACGGAAGAAACCCGGCATCAGGCGAATTCCTTGAATGGAACGATGGCGTCGATCGCCCTGTTCGTTGGACCGGTGCTTGGAGGAAGCCTGTTCGTATACAATCACCAGTTGCCGTTTTGGCTGCAGTCGGGCAGTTTCGCCGTGTCGGCGCTGTGCCTGTTGAGCATCCGCCTGCCCGTGCGGCAGGCGGATGCGCTGGAGCAGGACGGTGAAGTGAGCGTCTGGCGGGACCTGCGGATGTCGCTGCGCTTTATCTGGCGCAACCATGTGCTCCGTACGTGCGTGGCCCTGTTTGTCCTGTTCAATCTTGGGACGGGCATTCTTGAACCGTATCAGGTGCTGTTCCTGACCCAGGCGGTGCACCTGTCGGCGCAGACCTTCACGGTGGTGGTGTCAGTCAGCGGGCTGGCCCTTGTGGCGGGCGGGCTGGTCAACGCCCGTTACCTGAAAAGGGTGCGGCCGGAGGTGCTGGCGCCAATCGGGACGCTGGTCACGTTGTTGGGTCTCATTCCTTACACGTTCTCGACCAGTTTCGCGGGTGCCACGGCTTCTTTGGTCGTCTCGTCGCTTGGCACTGTGACCATTCTCGCATCCGTCGGCACAATCCGCATGAACGCGATACCCAGTTCCCACCAGGGCAGGATTCTCGGCGTGGTCGGCGCCATGTCGATCACAGCTGCGACTGTGGCCATTCTGGTGGGCGCCGTGCTGATTCCGCACGTGGAGATTCGCGTCATTTTCATGATGGCGGTCGCCATCATGATTCCCACCTTTCCGATTGCGTTGCGTCTGCTGGCTCCGGCGCCTTCCGGGTCTGTCGAATCTCCGGACGCAGACATCTCTTCGTGAGACTGCGTGTGCGGTGCGTCGACAGGCAAGTGAAGCGCGGGAATGCCACCATGGTACATGTGATAATTCAAGATCGGGGCAGGCGCAACTCCAACATTGAGGCAGGCGCGATCACGTGCGCGCGGAGCCTCCCGCTGCCGAGCGGCTTGGCGAGACGGTGATGAAGGATGTGTGAGCGGGTTGTGCGGACGGTATGCGCTGACGGAGGATTGGGGCGCGGTGATAGCGGCTTTTGGCATCCATGAAACTGTGGGTGAGTACGCACCGAACGACGATGTTGCGCCCGGTCAGATGGTGGCTGCGCTGGTCGCTGCGGCAGATGGGCATCGCCGCGCCGGGTTGGTCAGGTGGGGGCTGCCGCGACCGGGAGGTACCGGTGGCGGGCGGTCCGTCATGATCAATGCGCGCTCGGAGACAGTCTTTGAAAAGCCGACGTTTCGGCGTTTGATGGCGCGCCGGCGATGCCTGATCCCGGCCAGTTCGTACTACGAATGGAAGGCGGAGGAGGACGGCAGGCGGCGAGTGCGTATCCGCCTTGCGCAGCGGAGACTGTTTGCGTTTGCCGGCCTGTATGATGTGTGGGTGGGCGAGGACGGGGCCCGGAGCGCAGGCTGCGTGATTCTGACGCGGGAGCCGAATGCGGAGCTCGCAGCGGTGCATGATCGGATGCCTGTCATTTTGCGTGGTGAAGACGAAGCGCTCTGGCTGGATCCGACCGCCTTGCGTGAAGATGTGGCGTCGCTCTTGCGACAAGAAACCGAAAAAATGTACGTGCTGTGACCCCGAAAATGGTCTCGTGCCAGCCGTCCGTATCCCCTTGCTTCTGCTCGGACGCCGCTGGCGCCAAACTCGCGACGGGCAAGGGGGTGCGGGCGACGCGACAGGCCCTCATTCCACCACTGGTTGGGAACGCTGCAAACGCTGTTCAAGGGAGCGGCCACATGGCGCTGACGACGATCTGCGCGAGCGCGCCCCCTCTGCGCACAAGGCGGCCTTTGAGTCCGATTACGCGGCCTTGCGGTGTGAACAGGAGACCCTTGCTGCGGTGATATACGGATTCGAACATGGTGCAATCCACTATTCCCGTTTCGTCCTCCAATGTGAAGAAAACCGTTGTCTTTCCACTTTTGGTTGGCGGCCTGTGCGGCCGCACGGTCAGTCCCGCGAGCTTCACAACGGCGTTTTCCGCAAGCTCGCGCAACTGTTCTATCCGGACGTACCGCTCCGCGGTGAGACGCGCGCGGATCAGGTCCAGCCAGTGGCCGGAAACGCCGACGCCGAGGAGTTCGTATTCGTCGCGGAGCCGTTCGGGCAATGCGGTGTCGTCGGTTTCTCCCTGGGCGGCAAGCGGAACGGAGTGCATCGTGATGATGCGCGGCGCGTCCTGATTCTCCCGGCTCGTGGCGCATAACTCTGGCAGACTCCAGAGCAGCGCTTTGCGCTGCCCCTTGTGGAGGCTCTCGAAGGCGCCGACGCGGATTAGCCTCTCTGTGACCAGGATGTCTGCAGAGGGAACGCGTTTCAGGAAGTCCTGCAGGGATGCAAAAGGTGCGTTCGCCGTGCGCGCCTGTTCGACAGCGCACCACACGGCATGGGGGAAGCCGGCAAGCAGTGAGAACCCGAGCCGGATGGCCGTGTCGGATTCCACCGTGCTGCCCCACTCGCTGCTGTTGACATCCACCCCGCGAATGGCCACGCCACGCCGTCTTGCTTCGGCGCAGATAATGTGTACGGGGTAGTAGCCCATCGGATAATTGCTGAGAATGGCGGCATAGAACTCCGCCGGGTAGTGGTGGATGAGATAGGCGGTCCTGTACGCGGTGACGGAAAACGCCGCCGCGTGCGCCTCGCAGAACCCATAAGACGCATACCCCTCCATGGCGCGAAATACGGTGCTCGCCGTCTCCCGGTCAACGCCGGCCGCGACGGCGCTGGCGATAAAGCGCTCGCCAATGCGCGCCATCTCTGCCCCGGACCGGGCGTGGCTCATGACCCTCCGCAATTGGTCGGCTTCACCCGGCGAGAAATTCGCGAGCGCGGTGGCAATCGCTATGACCTGCTCCTGATACAGGATGACGCCGTATGTCTTGCGCAGAATCGGTTCCAGTTTCGGATGCAGGTAGGAAACGGCTTCCCTGCCTTGGCGCCGCAAAATAAAGGGTTCCACCATATCGCCTTTGATCGGGCCCGGCCTGATCAAAGCGACGCTTGCCACGATGTCCTCGAGACCGTCCGCGTTGAGCCGGGATTGGAGGGCGCGCTGCGCAGGGGATTCCAACTGGAAGGCGCCGACGGTTTCTCCCCTGTTTATCATGGAGAAGGTGGCGGCGTCGTCCAGGGGAATGCCGTCGTAGTCCAACTCGAAACCGAGCTTGCGACGGGAGACAACCGCGTCGGAAATGGCGGAAAATGTGCGCAGCGAGAGCAGGTCGAGTTTGACAAGCCCGACATCCTCGACATCGTATTTATCCCACGGGAGGATGAGATCGCCCTTGCCTGAGGGCTGGAGCGACGTGAATTCCAGCAAGGGGCGGGTGCTGATCACGATCCCCCCGCTGTGCATGCCCAAGTGGCGGGGAAAGCCCGCCAGTTGTTCGGCAATCGGCCACAGCCAGCGCAGCTGGTCGCGGAAGCCGGACAGTTCGCGCAGTTCCGGGACGCGTTCAAACAGGGACTCCAGGCGATCGGCGCGCGCTGACCAGGGGACGCGTTTGGCCAGTACATCCAGCACGCCTTGCGGGATTCCGAGAGCGGCCCCGACCTCGCGCAGCGCGCCGCGCCCTTGGAATGTCTGAAGGGTTGCGACGCGCGCCACGTGTGCAGGGCCGTACGTCTGATACACGTAGGCGATGATCTCATCGCGCCGCCTGGCGTCAAAATCAATGTCGATGTCAGGGCGCTCTGCGCGCTCCATGCTCATGAAGCGTTCAAAGAGGAGCCCCCTGCCGGCGGCGTCGACATCCGTGATGTACAGGCAGTACGCCGCCGCGGAATCGGCGGCCGATCCTCTCCCGGCATACCGGATACCGCTTTCCCTTGCGTGGCGCGCGATGTCGTGGACCAGCAGAAAATAATCCGTGTAGCCCAAGCGAATGATCACGTCGAGTTCGTGGTCGATGCGGGCGCGCAGGGCGGCGTCGACGCGCGGATAACGTCTCTTCGCCCCGCTGTACACGAGACTGCGCAGCGATTCTTCATTCCCCAGTCCGTCCGCGTTCGGGAATGCAGGGAAGAGCGCCTGACCGAGTTCAAGCGCGATGTCGCAGCGGCGGGCGAGCGACGAGGTTCGTTCCACGGCGTCCGGGAACGACCGCAGGCGGCGCAGCGCTTCAGCGTGGTCAAACAGAAAACGGGCGTCGTTGATCGGCCGCTGTGCGTGTGCGGTGGCGACATCAATCTTCAGGCGCATGCACGTGAGGATATCGTGGGTCTGCATGCGCTGCGGGACGTGGTGGTGCACGTTGCCCGTGGCGACGGTTTGAATGTCGAGCTGTGCGGCAAGCTCTGCGAGCCGCCCGTTCAGCCATTCCGTATCAGGCCGTTCATCGGTGTGCAATTCTATAAAGAAGCTTCCAGGGAACGCGTCCCGGTAAGCGGCGGCAGTCCTGTGCGCACTGTCGCGCGCGCCGCTTTGCAGCATGCGTGGGATCTTCCCCCGGCGGCATCCCGACAGTGCGATCAGGCCTTCGGAATGTTGGAACAACAGGCTTTCCGGGATACTCGGGCGCCTGCGCTGTCCGCCGGCGTGCGCGTGCGTCAGGAGTGTGCACAGATTGGCGTAGCCGGTCTTCGTCTCGCACAGAAGGGTGAGGTGCGAGCCGTCTTCCAGCGTGACCTCGGCGCCGGAAACCGGCTGTATGCCGTATTTCCTGGCCCATTTGTGGAAGGCGGGGAGCCCGGCGATCGTGTCGTGGTCCGTCAGCGCCAGTGCAGTCATGCCCTGCTGCGCGGCTTGAGACACGATTTCCTGTACGGTGGAAGCCCCGTCAAGAAACGAGAAATACGAATGGCAGTGGAGGTGGACGAACAATGCCATCAGTCCCATATGCGGCATATAAATACATCCGAACCGGAACAGTCGAGATCTACGATCGCACCGTCTGTCGTTAACAGGCGGTGCATCGCGCTCGGAGTCTCTCCCTCCCACCAGCGCCCGGTTTCTGTCCAGGAAGAGAGCCGCTGCGACACGCGCTTTTTGTGCCGTCGGTCGAAAAATACGGCTGGATAGCCCTGTGGATGCCACTCCGTGACATGCACGGAGCGGCGGATCAGGCGCGTCATCCGTCAGGGCGCCCCGTGGTGGACAAGTGGACCTGCAGTTCGCGAAACCCGGGCTTCATCCCGAACTGCAGCGCGCCGGGGAATTTGCGGTTCAGTTCATCGACGGTGCGAATGGCGTCCATGTTTGCGCTTTGCTGCAGTGTAAAGGCGTTGTCGCGCATCGTCAGGGAGACCTGGGCGAGCGGAAGCGGGTGCAGCTGTTCCGCGCGCAAGGTGAGTTCGCAGACACCTTCGCACGGCGTCCAGGCGTCCTGGACGGACAGGAGAGTCTCCAGGCGGAAGGCGGGTTTGTGGAAAGAACGGGCCAGGATGTCGCTGTGGCGGGAACTGCGACGGATGATCGTGAGACGCTGTGTTCCCACTCGTTCGGCCTTTAGTCGTTCGGACAGGCCCATGCAAAGCGACGCGACAAGGTTCAGCGCGGATGAGTTATCCAGTTCATCGCCAATCGGCGCGGACCATGTCTCTTTGAGTGAACGGTCGGGGAAGTTGACCCGAAGTGTCCCGCCAGGCTCTTGTTCAAGCCAACTGAGCCAGACAAGCGCGCTTGGGCCGAAGCGTTTGCGCAGTTTTCCAGGCGGCGCTGATGTCAGATCGGCCAGTTTCCACATCCCAAGATGGGCGAGTTCATCCACCGTGGACGGCGGCATGTCCGGCACGGCGCGCAGCGGGGCAAACCGCCACCACTCCCGACTGGCGGCGGTGCGCGATCCTGCAGAAGAGATGGGCGGGGATGAATGGAGCAGGACCTTTCCCGACTTGCGCAAGCGTGCGCCCGGTACGTCTTCCATCAGGGACCACTGGAACAGCAGGCGCGCCAAAAATGGGTTATCTGCGAGAGCGATGCGCAGTTCTTGCCCGTCCTGCATGATCCGGTCAAGGGCGCGGATGATGCGGTGCGCTTCGTCGTCCGGGGCAGCGCCGGATATCTGCAGGTAGAACGCGTCTGTACCCACCGTGTGGATCCATGGTGAGAAAGAACGCAACAGACGCCAGATGGGAAAAGCGGTCAGAGCGCCGGCGTTCGCCTCGTCAATGAGTTGCAGGGAGGGGACAAGCGCCGCCGCTTCCCGCGGTTTCATGCCGGGATGTACGCCGAATGCGCGAGCGGAGACGCAGGCGTCCGTGACCATCCCGGAATGGAAACTGGCCCATAGTGGGGCGCTGGAGTGCACGCGTATGCCGACGGCCCGTCCGAACAGTGTAAACCTCAAGAGCGCCACCTCAGAACATGTGTTCGATAACTGCATTATACCCGTCCGTCCGTGAAATGCAATAATGCCATACAGTTTGCTTTCATGTGGTGCGCCGCACGAGAGGGATCTCATATATCACAAAGAATAAACTTGCAGAAATTTGTTAAAAGATTTGCTATACTCTACCTGTACAAGTTTATAGAGACTCAGGGGATTGCGATATTCGCTCTGGGCTTTCCCCAGTTCCCCTGAGCACGGCCGCCGCCAGAGCCTGAAACCGGGCGTATGGCCGGGGCTGTGCGGAATGTCGCATCGATTTTGGGAAGGAGGATCCGCATGGTCAAGAAACAGCAGTTGATCACGCTGGCTGTCATCACCGCCATGGTTCTGGCGGCGATCATCGAGAGTCCCTGGCTTTGAGCGCGGGCCACAAACGGCGCACTGCGCCGTTTGTGGCCATTCAGCGTTGCGGAAGGAGGCGGGCGTAACGCCGTACTTTGTTCTCTTCGGGCTTGCGCTCGCGCTCTTTTCGAAACGCGACGTGCGCACCATTGCCACAGTCAGATTCCGGCAGCCCATCTTCCTGCTCACGGGCTTTGCCGGACAGTTGCTGCTGGCTGTCGGCGCTGATCTTGGCTGGAAGAACTATCCCATATTATTGGAGTTGTCCTTCATCTTCGTTTTGTACGGTCTCTGGGCAAACCGCCGCTTGCCCGGCTTGCCGCTGATTTTGGGGGGCGCTTTGGCGAACTTTCTGGCGCTCCTGGTCCACGGCGGACTCATGCCAGTTTCGCCCACAGCC
>JAKACR010000330.1 GCA_021821225.1 Bacillota bacterium
CGCATTGCCGCGTCATCGCCAGAAATGCTCCCTCACGTACCAAAAACGTACGCTCGGTCCGCATTTCTGGCTGCTTCCTTGCACTGCGCGGGTCTTACCTGCCCTCTTTTTGAACACGCTCTTTAAAAAGTCAAAAAAGCGACCGGTCACTGACGCGGACTGTCCAGCGAGAATCGACGGATATGGTACTCCCTGTTTTCCGTCCGGATGGTCGCCTCATAAAAAAAGGTGTAGATCAGTTGTCGTCCGCCCTCCGACCGGCGCTCCGCATCGCGGTTCTCCGCGTGCAACATTCCGGCGAGTACGCCCTGCGCGGACGGCGCCGGCATGCCCGCGCCCGCCTCCCGCTCCGGCGCTTCCTTGACGGCGTCCGGTCCCTTGCTCCGCACCCAGACATCCATCGCGAGCATGTCTGTGAGCGGCGGCTTGTACCCATGCAGCGCAAGATTCTCGCGTTCGGGCGGAATGCGAAAATACGTCCGCGCGACAAGCAGATGCTCTGTCTCCATTTGTATGTAGTACTCTTCCGTCGCAAAGGGGGGCGTGATATAGATGCTGTCGGGAAAGACGTGCAGTTGGACGGGCGTCCCGGAAATCTCCACTTCCACCGACTGCAGCATATAGCCATTGAACAGCCGGCCTTCGATGCCGGTCTCCTCCAGCATGCCCTGCCATTCCTGAAAACCCAGTTCATCCGTCAGATCGAACTCAATCCAACCCGCAGCGCCGCCGACAATGCTTTCTGTTCTGGACCTGATGGAAGCGCTTCGCATGTCCGGAGCCACCTTTCCGGGGATTTCCCTTATCATACTACGCAAGTCGACCGCGCGCCCATCCCGTGCCCAGTATCGCGCGGCATGAACGGCGCGTATTCTGGCTGCGAGGAGGGTACGCCATGATCAACAGCCAGATTCCTTTTGTCATCGAACAGACCGAGCACGGCGAACGCAGTTACGACATCTACTCGCGCCTGCTCAAGGACCGCATCGTGATGATCGGGGCGCCAATCGACGACGGACTGGCCAACGCGGTCATCGCCCAGTTGTTGTTTCTTGCGTCGGAGGACAAGGAAAAAGACATCCAATTGTACATCAACAGTCCGGGCGGTTCCGTCACAGCCGGTTTCTCGATCTACGACACAATGCAGTTCGTCAGGCCGGATATCTCCACCATCTGCGTCGGCATGGCGGCCAGCTTTTCCGCCGTGCTGCTGGCGGCAGGCGCGAAAGGCAAGCGGATGGCCCTGCCAAACAGCGAGATCATGATCCACCAGCCGCACGGGGGAACGACGGGCCAGGCGTCGGACATCCACATTCACGCTGAGTGGATCATGAAATCGCGCGAGAAGATCAACCGCATCCTGGCACGCCATTCAGGACAGCCGATTGAGCGCGTGGCGCGCGACTCCGACCGCGATTTTTTCATGACGACCGATGAAGCAAAAGCGTATGGACTGATCGACACCGTCGTGCGCCGCTGACTCCCGGCGGTTTCTTTGCGTTACGCAGTTTGTCGCCCTCGTGCCCCCATGGTAAAATGCAAGCCAACACACCGCGATCATTCTGAATTGCCGTTCAGACTGGCACAAAACTTGCGACTGCCGCAGTTTGCGCCTGCTAAAATCTGGTTTGCCCCATTCTCCGAAGGGATCCGGGGCAGAGTCCACTGTGCAGACGAGATGGTTACAGCTACACATCCCTTTTACTTCAGCTCGTGGCGCAACTCGGTGTCATCCTGCTCCTTTTGCTCAGCGGCATCGAGGTGGACATCCCGCTCGTGCGCCGCAAGGCCGGCTCCGCTCCGCTGATTGCATTTGGAAGTGTGCTGGTCCCGTTTGTCGCAGGTTACGGACTGGCGGCCGTTTTCGTCGTGGGACTGGCAGGCGCCGCAGTGACGCAGGCCCTGCATGTGGAGGCGTTTCTGGGCGCATTATCATCGGTGTTCAGTTGTCCCGCGAAACGCGAAACTTCTCCGCGCCGCCGGACGCGACTTCGTCACAGGTGACGTGGCATATGCGAGACAGCCTGGATACGGGCGGAGTGGCAAAAGCGATTCTGGAAGAGTCCGCGAAAAACTATGATCTTCTGATCTTGGGCGCATCGGCGCGACAGAAGCAGACTGGGCTGTTCGGTCAAATCGTGGACGATATTGTGCAGGATGCCCCATGTCCCACCGGGTGTGGCGGATGTCGCACCAGATGATGTCCGATATCGATCCAAAGCGAATCCTGTTACCGACGACAGGGACACTTGGAGATCAACGAGTGGCAGAATTGGCCCTGGCTCTCGCATGAGGTACCGGGGCCGTGATTATTGTTCTGCACATCGTCGATGCGCACCCATGGTCGGATCCGTTCGGCGCCGGACTGGGGGAGCAGTTGAACCGCAAGACAGCCCGCGCGGATGCGGCGACACTGTTTGTAGAAACCCTGGCTAAAGACCTGGATGTGTCCATCGAACGAAAGATCGGGTATGCGCGGGGGAATACCGGAGAAGCAATCGCCACCTTCGCGGTGGAACAAGACTGCGATCTCATCCTGATGCATGCGCAGCGGCGTTTTTCGGCCGGGGACCTTTACTGCGGGAATACCCTGGAGCAGGTGCTGCATGTGAGCAACAGACCTGTCGCCGTATTGTTCGGTCCGTCTCTTACTTCACAGCCCTTATTTATTGATATTCGTTATAGTTTGATCTAATATATCGATTAGTGATATATCGAAACATGATATATAATGCGCCACTGAGGAGGGACGACCGTGGAGGCCGGCAGGGACACGGTTCCGCTGACGGAGGCGTTCTACTACATTCTCGTCGCACTGTGGGCGGGACCGTCCCACGGTTACGGGATCATGCAGGATGTGGAGAAAATGAGCCGGAGCAGAGTGGCGATCGGGGCGGGAACACTGTACACCGCACTCAACACGCTGGTGAAAAAAGATCTGATCACCGGAGCGGATATCGAGAAGACCGTCGATTCGCGCCGGAAAATGTACGTCATCACGGAACGCGGGCGGCAGACGCTGCTGGCGGAGATGGATCGCCTGGAGCTGCTGCTGCAAAATGGCAGGCAAGCCATCCGCCAGAAAGGGAGGGTTGGCCGTGAGCGGACAGAATGAACAAAAACAGGTCAATCTCTGGTTTGTCTGGAATTACGAACGGGAACAGCAACGCCTGGACCGCCTGTCCGCCGCAGGACTGCATTTGACAAAACCGGGCAAGTTCTGGAGCTCATACACCCAGGACGACGCCAGGCGCTTCACATACAGGCTGGACTATCAGCCGGCTTTGCAAAACGCGCCCGCGCGGAGGGATTATCTGGACTTGTATCAGGCCGCCGGCTGGG
>JAKACR010000331.1 GCA_021821225.1 Bacillota bacterium
CCCGGCGCCAAACACGTCGTGTTCACTTTCATTGCGCTTCAAAAATCCGGCAAGCCCGTGATGCTGGCGCAACGTCGGAAAAAGTCCCTTTCTTCCGGTCAGCATCTTGTGGACGTACGCCTGATGGCCCACGTCCCAGACAATCTTGTCTTGCGGCGAATCGAACACGTAGTGCAACGCGATCGTCAGTTCGACGACCCCCAGATTGGAACCGAAGTGGCCGCCTGTCTTCATGATTTCATTGATGAGAAATTCGCGAATTTCACCCGCAAGTGTCTCCAATTCATCCATGGCCAGCGATTTTACATCGTCCGGCCCGTTCACGCGCTGAAGAAGCATCTCAAAGCCACCCTTTCACGCACCCACCGATGGAACGCCCTCGGTCGCGAAACCACCCCTGCCAGCCGTCGCCATCCCCTTTGCTCCTGCTCAGACACCTCTTCGCTAAACTCGCGACGAGCAATGGGAATGGCGACGACCCAGCAAACCTGCAGACTGCCCTGTCGCAAAACTCTCAACGAACAAAGGGCTACGACATCGGCCGGCAAATTTTTATCCTGCCCGAGGGTGGCGCGCCAGCGCCATGGCCGTCTATCTTGAACACACGCGCCAAAAGTTTATAAATGTTCGCCAAAACGCATAAAAAGTATAGCACAGCCCACCACGCGCTTCAATTTCCCGGTCAATGGTCGCGCTGGGTCAAGTAGCGCGCAAGCTCCACCAGGATGCGCGGCTCGGCAATCTGCCCGGCGGCAATATGTTCTATTGCTTCCTCCGTCAGTCGCTCCACCTCGCGGACGGACGCCTCCACACCAAACAGGGCGGGATAGGTGGACTTGCCGTGCGCCGCGTCGGCGCCGGGGCTCTTGCCGAGCTGCGCCTGACTGCCCGTGACGTCCAGGATGTCGTCGACGATCTGAAACGCCAGCCCGACGCGCTTTGCGTACTCGGTCAAGGCGAAAAGGGCGCCGTCCGGCGCGCCGGCGGCGATGGCTCCCATGCGCACGGCGGCGCGCAGCAGGGCGCCGGTCTTATGGCTGTGAATAAAATTCAGCTCATCCGCATCCAGCGAGCGCCCCTCCCCGAGCATGTCGGCCACCTGCCCGCCGACCATCCCCAGGCATCCACTGGCGGTGGCCAGTTCATCCACCAGCCTGACCAGCCGCCCGGGAGGAACGGGAGCGCGCAGCACCGCAGAAAATGCGAGGGTCAACAGTGCGTCGCCCGCGAGAATCGCCATGGCTTCGCCAAAAACGCGGTGGTTCGTGGGCCTGCCTCGCCGGTAGTCATCATTGTCCAGCGCGGGAAGATCGTCGTGGATCAGCGAATACGTATGGACAAATTCGAGCGCGCACGCCACCGGAGCCAGCCTTTCTGGCTCCGCGCCGCAAGCCGCCGCCGCCGCAAAACAGAGTGCGGGTCGCAGCCGCTTGCCGCCGCCAAGCGCACTGTACCGCATCGCCGCGAACAGTTCCCGCGGGCGCTCATCCAAAGGCGGCAGCAGTTGCTCCATGGCGGCTTCCACCCAGGCCGCGCTAGTGCCAAGGAATGATACGGCCTCGTCACTCTCCGGCACTTTCATCTTCCTCCACCGCGAACGGCCGCGTCACGATTTCCTGTTCCTCCTGCGCCAGCACCATCTCAATGCGCTGTTCCGCGGCCTTCAGGCGATCCCGGCAGTCGCGCACCAGCCGCATGCCGGACTGATAACGCAAAATCGCCTCGTCAAGCGGCAGGTCGCCCCGCTCCAGTTCCTGCACGACGCGCTCCAGTTCCGCGAGCGCAGCCTCAAAACTCAACTCCTGCTTCGCATCCCCATCACGTTCCGCCATGTGTTCCGCCACCTCCGTACACCCCCCAGACCTGACAATCCAGCCAGCCATCCGCCAATTGAACGCGCAATGCGTCGCCCGGCTGCACATCGTCAATCGACCTGATCATGCGCTGTCCCGGCGATTTGTATGCGATGGCGAACCCGCGCCCCATCACCGACAGAGGATTCAGGAGCGCCAATCGTTCGCCGGCGTGTGCCAGCGCGGCGCGCCTGTCCGCGACAAGTTGCCGGCAGGCGCGCTGCAGGCGCGTTTCCGATGTCTGCAGCCCAAGCGACAGCAGTTCTGAACGAACAGCGGGAGACCGGCGCGCCAGCCGCAGTTCAAGGGCCGACACCGCCTGCACACCCGCGCGCACCCGCGTCTGCAGAGATTGACGCAGCGAACGCTCGGCCTGGTCGGTGCGCTGGTGCAGCAGAGCCACGCGCCTGTCAACCTGCCCCAACGCGCGGCTTTGCGCCAATTGCTCCAACCGCGCCTTCGCCCGTGTCAGCCCGCCGGAAACGGCCTGTCCCAGGCGTCCCGCAAGAGCGGACAGGCGGGCGTCAATCTCGCGCCAATCCGGGGCAACCAGTTCCGCCGCCGCGGTGGGTGTGGCTGCGCGCACATCGGCGACAAAGTCCGCGATCGTCGTGTCCGTCTCGTGCCCGACCGCCGACACAACGGGAATGACGGCCGCCGCGATCGCCCTGGCCACCACTTCCGTATTGAAGGCAAACAATTCCTCAAACGATCCGCCGCCGCGCCCGACAATCATGACATCGGCCAGGTCGCGTTCGCACACCAAGCGGATCCCCTGCGCAATCTGTCTTGGCGCATCGTCCCCCTGAACGGCCACGGGGATGATCCGCAACAGCGCGGACGGGTAACGCCTCGCAAGCGTCGTAACCATGTCGCGCACCGCGGCGCCTGTCGCCGACGTCACCAGTGCGATCCGCGTAGGAAAAGTCGGCAGCGGGCGTTTGCGCGCGGGAGCGAACAGCCCTTCCGCATCCAGCTTCTCCTTGAGCTGCACGAACGCGAGATAGAGTGCGCCGACCCCGTCCGGTTCGATCAGGTCGGCGTACAGTTGATAATCGCCCATGCGTTCAAAAACACTCACGTTTCCCTGTACGATCACGCTCATCCCGTCGCGGACAGAGAAACGCAAAAAGCGCGCGCGTCCCGCGAACATCACCACGCGCAGCCGCGCCCTGTCGTCTTTTAGCGTAAAATAAAGATGACCGCTCGCGGGCTTGCTCACATTGGACACTTCCCCGCGAACGGCTACACCGCAAAGGTCGCCGGACCCCTCAATCAAATCCTTGATCAGTTGCGTGAGTTCCCACACCGTCTTTGCCGGTCGCGCCCGCTCCGCCGCGCCGCTCACAGAACCACCCCGCTACACCTGTCGCAGTGTCGCCTGCGCCGCTTTCACCGTATTGTGCAGCAACATCGCGATGGTCATGGGACCGACGCCGCCCGGAACGGGCGTGATCGCGCCGGCCACTCGGGAAACGGAAGCAAACTC
>JAKACR010000032.1 GCA_021821225.1 Bacillota bacterium
AGACACTTGCGGCTGAAATCCGCGAATTTCTCATCAATGAAATCATGAAGACAGGCGGTCACTTCGGTTCCAACTTGGGCGTCGTCGAACTGACGATCGCGTTGCACTACGTGTTCGACTCGCCGCAAGACAAGATTGTCTGGGACGTGGGTCATCAGGCGTACGTCCACAAGATGCTGACCGGAAGAAAGGGACTTTTTCCGACGTTGCGCCAGCATCACGGGCTTGCCGGATTTTTGAAGCGCAATGAAAGTGAACACGACGTGTTTGGCGCCGGGCACGCCAGCACGTCGATTTCTGCCGCGCTCGGCATGGCCGTGGCGCGCGATCTGCGCGGCGAGGACCACCATGTGGTGGCGGTGATCGGCGACGGCGCCATGACGGGCGGCATGGCGTTTGAGGCGCTCAATCACGCCGGCCATCTGAAAAAGCGTCTGCTGGTCATTCTGAACGACAATGCCATGTCGATCTCTCCCAACGTGGGAGCGGTATCGCAATATCTCACGCGGCTGCGCTCCGATCCCCACTACGGGCGCGTCAAGGCCGAGGTGGAGACTTTGCTGCGGCGCATTCCGGTGGTGGGCGACGCCGTGGCCTCGGTGGTTGAACGGGCCAAGAACAGCCTGAAGTATTTCGTGGTGCGCGGCGCATTTTTTGAGGAGATGGGCTTCTCCTATCTGGGGCCGATTCCGGGACATGACGCGCGGATGCTCGTCAGCATCCTGCAGCATGCCAAGGAGATGAACGGTCCGGTCATTTTGCATGTCGTCACGCAAAAAGGGAAAGGGTATCCCACAGCGGAGGATGCTCCGGACAAGTTGCACAGCGTGGGAGGGGCGGTGAAGCAGGCCAAGCCGGCGGCGCCCACGTACACCCAGGTGTTTGCCGATACGTTGATCGCGCTCGCAAAGCAGGACCCGTCGATCGTTGCGGTGACGGCGGCGATGGATACCGGGACGGGATTGAATAAGTTTGCGGCGGTGTATCCTGAACGGTGTTTTGACGTGGGCATCGCGGAACAGCACGCCACGACGCTTTGCGCGGGTCTGGCGGCGAGCGGGCTGCGCCCGGTGTTCGCCGTGTACAGCACGTTTTTGCAGCGCGCGTTCGATCAGGTGATTCACGATGTGTGCATTCAGCAACTGCCGGTGCTCTTCGCGATCGATCGCGCGGGCCTGGTCGGTCCGGACGGCGAGACGCACCAGGGGGCGTTCGATGTATCCTACCTGCGGCTGATTCCAAACATCACGATCATGATGCCGAAAGACGAGGGAGAACTGCGGCACATGCTGTACACCGCGCTGCGGCTGCCGGGGCCTGTGGCGGTGCGTTATCCCCGCGAAAACGGCGTCGGCGCCAGTCTGACCGAGCCGTTCCGGATGCTCGCGCTCGGACGGTCGGAAGTGGTGCGGGAGGGTCGCGACGTGGCGCTGCTCGCGCTGGGGCCGATGGTCGCCGTGGCGGAAAACGCGTCGCTCATGTTGGCTGAGGAGGGTATCTCGGCCCGTGTCGTGAACATGCGCTTCGTAAAGCCGATCGACGGGGAACTGATTGAGCGCCTGGCGGCCGAAGGGATGCCGGTCGTCACGGTGGAAGAGGCGAGCGCCGCCGGCGGCATGGGCGGCGCCGTGCTGGAATACTGTTCGCTGCGCGGCGTCGCGCTGAAGGTCCGGATCATGGGGTTGCCCGATCAGTTCATCGATCACGGTTCACGGCCGGAATTGCTGCATGGTGTGGGTCTGACCGCGCAGGGCATCGCGGTGGCCGTCCTGGAACTCCTGTCTGTCGATGGCATTTCGGCCGAGCCCGCGTCTTTGCGCAAGAGCGCCGGGCGATGACGCAGAAGGAACGGGCAGACATCCTGCTTTTTGAGCAGGGAAAGGCGGCGTCGCGCGAAGAGGCGAGGCGCCTGATCATGGCGGGCGAGGTGTTTTGCGGCACGGAGCGCGTGAACAAACCCGGCACGAGATATCCTGTCGAGCGGGCGCTCATTGTGAAGGCGGCGCCGCACCCTTTTGTCGGCAGGGGCGGCGTCAAGCTGCAACGGGCGCTCGACGCCTTTGCGCTGGAGTTGTGCGACCGCATCGTGCTGGATGTCGGGGCATCCACCGGGGGGTTCACGGACTGCGCGCTGCGTGCGGGGGCGCGCCTGGTTTATGCGGTTGATGTGGGCTACGGTCAGTTGGCTTGGAAGCTGCGCAACGATCCGCGCGTCCGCGTGCACGAACGCACGAACTTTCGCCATATGGCCGTCGATTTGCTCTTTCCGCGTCCGGACGTCGCCGTCATGGACGTTTCCTTTATTTCCATCCAAAAATTGCTTCCCAAACTGGGGGATGTTCTCTTGCCCGATTCTCCCGCCGTGGTGTTGGTCAAGCCGCAGTTTGAGGCGGGACCGGACAAGGTGGGAAAAGGAGGAATCGTGCGCGATCCAGAGACGCATGAAACCGTTTTGCGGACGATTTTGGCCTGGCTGCCGGGAGCCGGCTTTGCGGTGCGCGGTCTTATTCCTTCTCCCATTCTTGGCGGGGATGGCAATGTCGAATTTCTGCTCTGGCTGCAATCGGCGCCGCAAGCGCGCGCGCCGGAGGTGATCGACGTCGAGGCGGTCGTGGCGCGTGCGCACGAGATGAAGAGGAACGAATAGTGCCTGCCCCCTTTTTGAACGACCACGAATAGGCGGCGGAAGGATTTTTGTCTTGCCTCGCGAACAGTGTAGCGGGGGGATGCGCATGGCCGTCCTGGCTGTTCTCACATTTCTTACCGTCGCCTACCTGTATCTGCGCGCCAAGTACCGGGCCAGTCCGCTCGGCGAGTTTTCCGCCCAGTCAAAGCGGGAATACGTGATTCGCGGCGGAGAGGTGCTGCAGGAGCATGGGTACCGGATTATTGATGAGCGCATCGGCCATGAGGTGCAGTCGTACGTAGGGCCGAGGTGTTTCACTACATATTTGATTGTCGACTTTCTCGTGGAAAAAGAGGGCGTCGTCCATCCTGCGAAGATCCGGTCTCCGCGCGATCCCGACCGGATTTCCGGCGCCTTTGTGCGGCGTCAGCTTTGGCCGCTCTGCACGCTGTACGATGCTCCTGTCGCGTATGTGTACCCCGATGCGGGAAGGATTGATCTTGTGGATTTTGAGCTGGACTTCCCCGGACGTCACTATATGCGCCGCTGGCGCGGCAGGATTCTGTGGCTGCTGGTCGGCATCGTGGCGGGCTGGCTCCTCGCGCGCGCAGGCTGAGAAAGGTTGGATCACATGCAAAAGACGATCGGTATCATGGCGAACCGGACGAAGAAAAATGCGGACAGCGTGGGCACCCGGCTGATCACGCTCATTCACGAAAAGGGCGCCCGGGCGTTGGTGCAGCGGGATCTGGCGGAGGCGGCGGGACGGCCGGAGCTTGGAGCGGACCTGGAGACGCTCGGCGGCAATGTGGATATCCTGTTTGTCCTCGGCGGCGACGGAACGCTGCTCGGCGCGGCGCGGCGCTTTGCGGGCCACGGTGTGCCGATGCTCGGGATCAACATCGGGCACCTCGGATTTCTGTCCGAGGCGGGGCCGGAGGACTTGGCCATGGCGGTCACGCGCGTGCTCGAAGGAGATTTTCATCTTGAGCGGCGGATGATGATCCGCACAAGGGTGTACCGCTCCGGCGTCATGGTGCACGAGAGTATCGGGTTGAACGATGCGGGCGTCGGCAAGGGTTCGTTCGCCCGGATGATCGAGGTCACGGTGTACGTGGACGAGGATGAATTCGACCATTTCACCGGGGATGGGCTGATCATTTCCACGCCGACGGGTTCGACGGCCTACTCCCTCTCCTGCGGTGGCCCCATCGTGTTGCCGCAGATCAACGTCATGCTCGTCACGCCTATTTGCGCGCACCAACTGGTCGCCCGCCCCTGCGTCATCGGCGCGGAACAGCAGGTGCGCGTGCGCGTGTTCGCCCGCCACCACGATCTCGGTCTCACCGTGGACGGCCAGGTCGGTTTTCCCCTGCAATCGAATGATGAGGTGATCGTTGAACGGGCTCCGCATGAAACGGTGCTTGTCAGATGGCAGGAAAAGGCCTTTTTTTCCACATTACGGGAAAAAATGCGGGATAAGTGACCGCTCGTCATAGACCCCACGGCTAAATCCGGTGGCTTCCAGCGGGCCGATCTGGTGAATACCCGTGCGCATTTCCCTAAACCATGCGCTTGGCGAGAAGGGGGACAGAGCGATGAAAGCGCAACGGCTGCTGAAAATCCGCGAGATCGTCACGGAACATGTCATCGAGACGCAGGATGAGCTGGTGGAAGCGCTGCGCGCCTCCGGATTTTCGGTCACTCAGGCGACGATTTCCAGGAATATAAAGGAAATGCGACTGATCAAGGTGCCCTTGCCGGACGGACGCTACCGATATGCGCTGCCGACCGAGCCGTCGACGTTCAATCCGGAGGTCAAGCTGCAACGGCTGCTCAACGATGTGTTTGTCGCGATCGACTCTGCTGAAAACCTCGTCGTGATGCGGACTCTGCCGGGCAACGCCCATGCGGTGGCGTGGCTGTTTGACTCGCTCGACTGGATGGAATTGCTCGGAACGGTGGCGGGCGACGACACGATCCTGCTGGTCGCGCGGTCCAGAGAGGGCGCGGAGGCGCTGGTCGAGAGGATTCAGAGCCTGCTGTAGGAGGGGCGGTTCATGCTGCGAAGCTTGCACGTCGTCAATCTGGCCTTGATCGAGAACCTGCAATGGGATCCCGGTCCGGGGTTCATCTGTCTGACGGGCGAGACGGGGGCCGGGAAATCGCTCCTGCTCGACGCGGTGGGGTTGTTGCTCGGAAAACGGGCAAGCGTGGAGATGATCCGCACAGGCGCCGACAGGATGCTTGTCGAGGGCCTGTTCAGTCTGCCGCCATCTGCTGCAAAGACGCCCGCGGGGGCGCTGCTGGCGGAGCAGGGCATCGCGGGCGAGGACGGGGAACTGGTCGTGGCGCGCGAGGTGCATGTTTCCGGCAGAACGTCCGCCCGTGTCAACGGGCGTCTGGTCACGGCGCAGATGCTGCGCGAATTGGGACAGTGGCTGGTCCATCAGCACGGACAGCACGACAGTCTGCTGTTGACGCGCAAGGAGGAGCATCTGGCGTTGCTCGACGCGTACGGCGGGGCGACGGTCGCCGGGTTGAAAGAAGAGTACCGGGCGTCGTACCAGAGCCACCGCGACGCGAGCGACGAACTGGCCGCCGCCGTGCAAAATGAGAAAGAACGCGCGCAGAGACTGGACGCGCTGTCGTTTCAACTGCGCGAGATCGAAGAAGCGCGTGTCCGCGAGGGAGAGGAGATCCACCTGAAGCGGCTGCGCGACCGCTGGCAGCACGCGGAGCGGCTATTTTCTGTGATGCAGGATACCTATGAAAAGTTGTATGAGGGCGAAGCCCGGTTTCCGGCCGTACTCGGCGTGCTCGGCGAGTTGAAAAACGCCGTTGTCTCGTCGCTCGCGCATGACCAGGAGCTGCGGGAATTGGCGGAATACCTGGATGTCGCGATTGCCCATCTGTCGGAGGCCGCGGATTTTGCGCGACGGTACAAGGAATCGCTGGAGTTTGATCCGGACAAATTGAAACGCCTGGAGGACCGCCTGGCGGTGTTAGAGCGATTGTTCCGAAAATACGGCGCCTCGACGCAGGAATTGCTGCTCTATGCAGCAAACGCGGGCGCAAAACGGGATCGTCTGTTGCACTACGACGAGACGGTGAACGCATTGCGGGAGCGCCGGGATCAGACGGCCGCCCGGATGCGCGCGGCGGCGGACGCCTTGCGCGCGGAACGGGTGAGGGCGGCGCGCGCCATGGAGAAGGAATTGCACGATGAACTGCGACACCTGCATATGCCTGCTGTGCAGTTGTTTCTTCGTCTCAACGAGACCGAACCCGGCCCGTCGGGAGCCGACGAAGCCGAGTTGCTGTTTTCCGCAAATCGCGGCGAGACCCCAAGGCCGCTCGCCAGGATTGCGTCCGGCGGCGAATTGTCGCGCGTGATGCTGGCCGTCGTGCGGGTGCTGGCGGAGCGCAATCCTGTTTCGACGCTGATCTTCGACGAAATTGATGCGGGCATCTCGGGTCTTGCCGCGCAGGCGGTGGCTGACCACGTCGGGCAGATCGCACGGCACCGTCAGGTGTTGTGTGTGACCCATCTGCCGCAGACGGCGTGTCGGGCGACCGAACACGCGCTGCTCGAAAAGCGTGTCGCGAACGGGCGGACAAGCACCCGTATTCGCACATTGTCAGCGGAGGAACGCGTGGAGGAACTGGCAAAGATGATGGGCGGGGAGCGGGTGACGGACACCACGAGACGGCAGGCGAGGGAAATGCTTGACGCAGCGGCTTCGCATTGACACGCTTTCCGAACCCCGCCCCCGTACCGGCTGTGGTTGGCGGGACGGCTCAGGCAGGGGTGGCATGTTTTGTCCGACATTTACGGTGCGGGCAACGGGTACGATAACTGCACCGGAAAACGGCGAAACAACAAGGAGGGACGCGGCGTGAAACGAGTCCTGTTGGCGTCTTTGGCATTCGCACTTATCACGTATGCACTTTCCTGGATCGGGATTGGACAACGAAACACTGCGGCCATGGCGTCCCCGGCCATGGCGGAAGCCGTGAGTCGGCTAGAACCGCAGGCGTGGACATGGTGGCTGCCGTCCGCGAGCGCTTCGCGGCCTGCCGCCCTTCCCAACGTTATCCCCGGCGGGCAAAGCATCGGCATCAAATTGCGCGCAAGCGGCATACTGATCGTGGGGTACCATCTCATCCATCGCGGGAAGGACGCCGTCAGTCCGGGAATCCGCGCGAACATGCACGTTGGCGACATGATCCTCTCCGTCGACGGCGTTCACGCCGACAGTGTGTCGCAGGTCGCTCGAATGATTGACGCGGCCGGCAAAAAGGCTGTGCCATTGCACATTTCATTCAATCGGCATGGGAAAATGTACAGAACCACCATACGACCGCTTTATGACGAGGACAGCGGCTCCTATCGTATTGGACTGTATATACGCGATTCGGCCTCGGGGGTCGGCACGCTCACGTTTTATGTGCCGGTAACCCGCAGTTTCGGGGCGCTTGGACATGTGATCGCGGACGCGGACACCGGCGAGCCGATCGACGGGCGGGGGCAGATCGTTCACGCGTCCGTCACGTCGATTGAACGCGGGGAAAGCGGACAGCCCGGTGAAAAGCGTGGGCAGTTCGTGGATGAGCACCATGTGGTCGGAAGCATAGAGCGCAACACGGAATTCGGTGTCTTTGGCCACATGTTCTGTCCGCCTGATCACGGTCTGATTCAGTGGGCCATACCGGTGGCCGATCCATCCCAGGTCCATCCGGGAAGGGCGGAGATTCTGACGGTTGTCAGCGATCAGAAAGTCGAGCGGTTTGACGCCATGATCGTGCGCGTAAACCACCAGAGTACAGCGCAGGTCAAGGGACTGATCGTGCGTGTGACCGATCTCGCGCTGATCAACCGGACCGGAGGTATTGTGCAGGGCATGAGTGGCAGTCCAATCCTGCAAGATGGTAGGCTGGTCGGCGCTGTCACGCACGTGTTTGTCAATGATCCGACGCAGGGTTACGGTATATTTGCCGCGTGGATGTTGCGCAATGTCGCGCAACATCCGGATTCCGGCCTGACAAGAACGGCGTAGCACGCTCGCGCGTTATATTTTTCGACATTGGCAGACCGTTCTGTCGGTTCAGGTCGTAAAGTATTTCCGAAAGTATTACAGGAATACAAGTTCACTTGTCGAATTGTAGCTTAGACCATCTCGTGAGTGATCGTCGTGCGCGATCACGCGAGATGGCCCGTGAGTCAGCCATTCGGATGTTGTAAAGTGCTCCGTCCGGAAAATTCTATGCGAAAAAGGGGGAATCGACCATCGTGGGGAAGACGCGTGTGCTGATCGCGGATGACAATCGCGAATTCGCGGACCTCCTCTACGAGTATTTGAGTGAGCAGCCTGATCTTGAAGTGACAGGGATTGCTTATAATGGTCAGGAAGTTCTGACGCTCGTCGAGGATTTGGAACCGGATGTGCTGGTTCTGGATATCATCATGCCCGTACTGGATGGCATTGGCGTACTGGAACGCATGCGAAAGCTTCATCTGGCGGTGATGCCGCGAGTCATTATGTTGACCGCTTTTGGGCAGGATACGGTTACGCGCAAAGCGCTCGATCTCGGGGCACTGTACTACGTCTTAAAGCCGTTTGATCTCGATGTCCTGGTGGAACGGGTCCGCGATGTCGCTGCCAACGCTTCCTACATAGAGCGTCCACGCGCGTTGGCGGGCGCGGGAAGCTCGAGTGTCGCACTGTCGTCCGTCCCGATGTCGTCGTCAGCCCCACGGCTGGTGTCCATCGCGGCAAAGCCCAAAAGCGTCAACCACCTCATCACGGGCGTCATTCATGAAATCGGTGTGCCTGCGCATATCAAGGGATACCAATACCTGCGGGAAGCGATTCTCATGGTGTATAATGACGTGGAAATTCTGGGGTCCGTCACGAAGGTGCTGTATCCGCAGATTGCCGAACAGTTTTCCACGACGTCGTCGCGTGTCGAAAGGGCGATCCGCCATGCGATAGAGGTTGCTTGGAGCCGCGGCAACAGTGAGGCGATCGCGCAATTATTCGGTTATACGGTCAGCATGAGCAAGGCGAAGCCGACAAATTCAGAATTTATCGCCATGATCGCCGACAAGCTGCGCATGGAGGCGCGCGCAACCTGAGCGCACGAGTGATAAATGTGCGGCGCTCGGCCGGACAACCTCGATAAGGCTGATTTGTGCTTTATCAGGGTTCTCTCCGGATCGCGCGCCGCTTCACCTCAACCGTGAACTGGTAGCGATCGCTGCGCATAAGCGATTGGACAAATTCCACCGGTGTCTGCCCGAAAAAGGTGAGACGTTCCACGGCAAACGCGCATTGGCCTTTCGGCACGTTCAGAAGTCTGCACTCATCCTCGTCGAGCAACACGGAACTGTATCGCTCAATCGCCCTATCTAAACGAACGCCAAAATGAGCCGCCAACAATTCATAGAGTGAATCTCCGTCTTTCAGCATCTCCCCTAGTGCCGGGAAGCGACTCTGGGGGAGATGCGCTCTCTGCAGGCCCATGTGTTCTCCGTCCGCTGTGAGCAGGCGTTCGATTTTCCAGACGAGCGAGCCGGGCGCAAGCGAAAGGCGTTCCAAAAGACGGGCCGGGGGACAGTATAATTGTACGCTCAGAATGCGCGAACCCGGTTTTAATCCCCGTTCCGCCATCTCCTCCGTGAAACTGAGCAGTGTGCGCGGGTCGGGCATCCACTTGGGAGCCGACACAAATGTGCCCCTGCCCTGCGCTTTGATGATCAGCCCTTCATCCGCGAGGCGGTTCAATGCCCGGACGACCGTGATGCGGCTGACGCCGAACTGGTCGCACAATTGCTGTTCTGTCGGCAATCTCTCGCCCACTCGCCACTCGTTGCTTTCGATCCTGGCTCGCAGGCGATCCTGGATCTGCCGGTATAACGGAATCCCCATGGTCCGGTTGAGCATGCGCAACAATCCCCTGTCCAGTCGGTCGATATTCAGCACATTGATATATCAACATATTGTATGATATATTGTGGCTTGTCAACATCCCATAGGTGACTCATGGGCGAGTTTTGTGCTATAGGAAAAATTTTGCTCGCTCTGTCATGCCTTATGCTCGGCGAGTGCCGCACCAAGGATAAGGTTCGCTGGGTCGCCAGTATCCCTTTGCTCATCGCGAGTTTAGAGATAGCGGTGTTTGAGCAGGAGCAAAGGGGATGACGAAGACTGGCAGAAGACATTTACAAGGGGACATGTGATAAAGTCCATACAGCAGGCGCCCAATCCCACTTGTAGTGTTTGAGGCTTCAGTCAAACACTACATGCACCGTAGTGCGCCTGCCGAAATTTGGTTTATCACATGTCCCCAAGGTAGTCTGTTCAGGAGGAGATCACATGGCGACGATCAAGCTCGGCGTTGAAACCCTGATGGAAGAGCGCCGGGATCTGTTGCGTGGCAGGCGGGTGGGTCTTGTTTCCAACTATACGATGACCGATTCGGTCCTGCGGACGGTGATCGATCTGTTGACGGCAGATGGGGCGTGGCGTGTCGAACGGCTGTTTGGTCCGGAACACGGGGTGAAAAACAGCGCCCGCGAAGGCGAACATGTTCTCACCGAGACGGACGGGCATACGGGGCTTCCCGCATACAGCCTGTACGGCGAGAGCAAGCGTCCCGCGCAAGAAGTGATCGAGAATCTGGACGCGCTTGTCATCGACCTTCAGGATATCGGGTGTCGATATTATACCAATATGAACACAGTTGCAAATTGTATGGATGCGGCCGCGCAAGCCGGAATCTCCTGTGTGGTGCTGGACCGCCCCAATCCACTTGGCGGCGTGGCGCGCGAGGGCAATATTCTGCAGGACGCATACAGGTCGTTCGTGGGCGGACATGCCATCCCGATCCGGCACGGACTGACAATGGGGGAATTGGCGCGCCTGTTCCGGCGGACGATTCCGGACTGCGATCTGACGGTCGTGCCCATGCAGGGCTGGCGCAGGGAGATGCTGTATCCGGCGACAGGACTGCCATTTGTGCCGCCGTCCCCCAACACCACAGGGTTTCCGATGGTTTTTTTGTACCCGGGCACCTGCCTGTTTGAAGGCACAAATCTCAGCGTGGGACGTGGAACAACCCACCCATTTGAAGTCATTGGCGCACCCTTTGTCGACGGCCACGCGCTGGCCGCCTGGTTTAACGCGCAAGGGGTGTCCGGTGTCGTTGCGCGCCCCGTCTATTTTACGCCTCATTATTCGCAGTACAGTGGGGAATTGTGTCAGGGGGTGCAGTTGCATCTGGTCGACCCGCTTGCAACAGAGGCGATGCGTCCGGGATTGACCCTGCTGCAAGGGGTGGCTCAACTCTATCCGGAACAGCTCATTTTTTCCGGGGAAATGCGGGACGGACGGCCGTTTTTCGATCTGCTGGCGGGCACGGGTGCGCTGCGAAACATGGTGCGATCCGGCCGCGCCGTTGACTTTCTTTCCGACCATCGGGCGGATGTGGAACGATTTGCTCAGGATGTGGAGGATATCCTTTTTTATCGTGGCGACGGAGCGGGAAACGTGGGATAATATGCGCCGTCTGTCTGCAAGATCCTGATTACCGCATGCTCCGGGCGAGGAGGGATGATATTGGCACTGTACGGCGGCATTGACGGCGGTGGGTCGCGGACGCGCGCGCTCGTGGTGGACCTGGATACGGGAGAGGCCGCGAGGGCGGAGGCTGGCGCAAGCAATCCGAACAGCGTCGGCGCAGCGGTTGCTGTCGAACATGTGATGACCGCATTGGCGCACGCCCTGGCGACCCTGGGAAGGCCGAAAAGTGATCTGCGCGCGCTGGTGGCGGCTCTCGCGGGGGTGGGGCGCCAGGAGACGGCTGATGCGATGAAAGACCTGCTATCGCGCCACCTGACAACGGCGCAGGTGATGGTCATCCCCGACGCGCTGGCGGCGCTGGCGGGTGGATCCGCTGGTGAGGCGGGAACGGTCCTCGTTGTGGGGACAGGATCCGTGGCGTTTTCCGAGAGCGGTCAAGGGAGGGTCGTGCGAGCCGGTGGCTATGGCTACCTGATCGGCGATGAGGGCAGCGGTTTTGCCATTGGCCGGCGCGGGCTGATGACGGTCATGCAGGCCATGGACGGCCGGGGCGCGCAGACGGCGCTCACGGAAGCCGCCTGTAACTGGTTTGGCTGCGCGGAACCGCTCGATCTGGTGGAACGCGTGTACCGGGCGGATCACCCGGTGGGACTGGTGGCGTCATTTGCCGCCAGTGTTGTCAGTCTTCGCAACCAGGATGCCGTGGCGCACGAGATTGTGCGCGCCGCGCTGGCGGAGCACGTGCGGCTGATCGAATCCGTGCGGCGGCAGCTTGGGCGGGAGGCCGCGGCGGCGGTCGTGGTCACGGGCGGATTGTATGAAGGCGATTTGTCGCTTTTGCGGGATCTCTCCGCCGCCTTGCCGCAATCTTCGTGCAGGCTGCCGGAACGCAGCGCGGTGGAAGGGGCGGTGCTGCTCGCCGTGCGGGCGGAGCGGGGCGGTTTATCGACATCGGACATCGGACGCTGGCGCGAGATCATGGGAGGAATGGCGCAATGAAGTGGATGGAGGGCAACAGGAGCCTGCCGGACGGAACGTTCGGGGCGGTGCGCATTGGCGTGGACGGCGGCAAGATCGTGGAAGTCAGGGTGTACGACGCGGCGGGCCGCGACTTGCCGACGCTATGTCCCGGATTCGTGGATATTCACGTACACGGCGGAGGCGGCGCGGATACGATGGATGCGACGGAGGATGCGTTTGCCAGAATCTGCGCGACACACGCGCGTTTTGGCACGACATCCCTGTTGCTGACGACTGTGACGGAAGCGCCTGAACAGGTGGATTCCGTCTTGCGCGCGGCTGCGGATTTTATCCGGCGCGACGAGACAATCGGGGCGCGGGCTGTCGGCGTTCACCTGGAAGGGCCATTCCTGAATCCCGTCAAAGCGGGGGCGCAGCGCAAAGATCTTATGATGGACGCCGATCCCGGTCTGGCGACCTCCTGGTTTGACGCGGGCATCGTGCGCATGATCACCATGGCGCCGGAGCGCGAGGGAGCGCATGAGGTCGCCCGGCTGGCACACAGCCGCGGGATACTGGTTTCGGCGGGTCATACGGAGGCGTCCGCCGTGGACATGCGGCAGGCCGCGCTAAATGGCTTCTCGCATGTCACCCACCTGTGCAACGCGATGCGGCCACTGCACCACCGGAATGTGGGGCCGATCGGACATGTGGTGGACGACGAAGCGTTTACGGGCGACCTGATTTGCGACGGCGTTCATTTGGATGGCGCGATGATCAAGACGCTCGTGCGCGCCATCGGACCGGAGCGCCTGATGCTGATCACCGACGCGATTCGCGCGGCCGCGGTCGGAGCGGGGGAATACGACCTGGGAGGACAGCGCGTCACGGTGAAAGACGGTGCGTGCCGTCTGGCGGACGGAACGCTGGCGGGAAGCGTGCTGACGATGAACCGAGCGTGGCGCCTGTTGCAACAGTTCACGGGCATTTCGCGTTTTGCGGCGGATGCGATGGCCGCGGCAAACCCTGCGGCGCGGGTCGGACTTGCGGGCAAGGGGCGACTGGAAGCTGGATATGACGCCGATGTGGTGGCACTGGACGACGATGCGGAGGTTCTTTGGACGATGGTCGGCGGTCGAACGGTCTACGAACGGGGTGAGCGACCGTGAAGATCAGGATCTTCGCCAATCCGCATGATGCGGGAATCTATGCCGCAGCGCTGGCGGAAATGGCCATCATGAGCAAGCAACAGCCGGTGCTCGGGCTGGCAACGGGCGCGACGCCCGTCGTCTTTTACGACGCACTGGTGAATCTGCATCGCTGCGGCCTGGATCTGTCGTCGGTCGTCACGGTCAACCTGGACGAGTACATCGGACTGCCCGCCGACCATGAGCAGAGTTATCGCGCATTCATGTGGCGGCACCTGTTTTCGCGCACCAACCTGGTTCCGGAAAACACACATGTGCCAAACGGCATGGCGGCCGATCTCGCGGCGGAGTGCGCCCGGTATGATGAAGTGATCCATCGTCATCCGATCGATCTGCAGGTGCTCGGCATCGGCATCAACGGCCACATCGGATTCAATGAACCGGACGATCTGCTGCTCTCCCGCACGCACGTCGTCGAGTTGCGCCAGGAGACCGTGGCGGCCAATGCGCGGTTTTTCCCCCGGATGGAAGATGTGCCTAAGCGCGCGATCACCATGGGAGTGCAGGCGATCCTGCAGGCGGAACGCATCATTCTCATGGCTTTTGGCGAGGAAAAGGCAGAGATTGTCGCACGCGCGGTCCTGGGGGATGTGCGGACGGACGTGCCCGCCAGCATCCTGCAACTGCACCGCAACGTGACGGTCGTGCTGGACGAACAGAGTGCGCGGGACTTGAAATAATGCAATAGACTCAATTCTATCCGAGACTGCTGCCTGCGAGCGGCCCCCGGCGCGGGTGAGTCACAGGGGAGTTACAGGAGTCGCGTGAGTTACAGATGAGTCGCAGATGAGTCGCAGATGAGTTGCAGGGGATCACGGGTGTGGCGCAAGTGATTGACACGAAAGGAAGCCCATCTGTTACAATAAAGCCGCAAAGCCGTATGCCGTGCGGTTTGTTTGATGTGGACTTCGGTCGGAAAGGGTAGCGAATCGATGGACAATCGTATTGTGGATAGGGACCTCAGCCTGCAGGTGCATCGGCCGTCGATCGCCCGGCGCGAGGTGTTCGCGCAGGCCGCTTCGGTGCGGCCGGAGCTTGTCGGCGCGTTCACCGGGAAGCGTTATCAGCTTCGCACATACGGCTGTCAGATGAATGAACACGATAGCGAGATCATGGCGGGCCTGCTGGAGGAAATGGGGTATCGCGCGACACAGGACGAGCGTCAGGCCGACCTCATCCTGTTTAACACGTGCGCAGTACGCGAGAACGCGGAGAACAAGGTATTCGGCGAGATCGGCCGCCTGCGGCCGCTCAAGCAGTTGAATCCGGAGTTGATGATCGGGCTGTGCGGCTGCATGGCGCAGGAGAGAGTCGTACAGCAGAAGGTGCAAAAGACCTATCCGTGGATCGATCTCGTGTTTGGCACGCACAACCTGCACCGGTTGCCTGAACTGGTAGAACAGGCGCGCGCCTCGCAGGAAACGGTGCTGGAGGTCTGGGAACAGGCCGCGGTGATGGTCGACGAATTGCCCAAAGTGCGCAAGGATGGGCTGCGCGCCTGGGTGAACATTCAGTATGGCTGCAATAAATTCTGCACCTATTGCATCGTGCCGTACACGCGGGGGCGGGAGCGCAGCCGTACGGTCGCAAGCGTGGTGGAAGAGGTCGGGGAGCTCGGGCGGCGGGGGTTTCGGGAAATCACACTGCTTGGGCAGAATGTCAACGATTACGGTCTCGATCTGGATGATACGGATTTCGCAGATCTGTTGCGGGCGGTAGGAGAGGTGGACGGTATTGAGCGCGTCCGCTTTACAACATCTAATCCGTGGAATTTCACGGATCGCCTGATCGCCGCGATCGCCGAGACGGACGCCGTGTGTGAACACATTCACCTGCCCGTCCAATCCGGAAGCAACCGGATCCTGCGCGACATGAACCGCGGCTATACGCGGGAGTATTACCTGAAGCTGGTGGAGCGGATCCGCTCCACCATCCCCGGTGTGGCGTTGACGACGGACATCATCGTGGGCTTTCCCGGTGAAACGGAGGAGGATTTTGCCGCCACACTGGAACTTGTGAAGCAGGTGCGCTATGACGGGGCGTATACGTTCATCTACTCCCCACGGGAGGGGACACCCGCCGCGCGGCTGGAGGACCCCGTGCCGCAGGACGTGAGGAAGCGCCGCCTGGGCGAGTTGATGGACGCGCAAAACGCGATCTCGCGTGCGTACAATGACCACTTGGTCGGCAGTGTCGTGGAGGTGCTGGTGGAAGGCGAGAGCCGGACCAATCCGGATCGCCTGACGGGCCGCACGCGCACGAACCGGATCGTGCTGTTCGAAGGCGATCCCTCGCTCGTGGGGCGGACCGTCCCTGTCCGGATTGACATGGCGCAGACGTGGACGCTCTACGGCTCCCGTCTTGCCGAAAGGTGCGGATCATGAACAGGCGCACCCCGATGCTGGAGCAGTATCTGACGCTCAAGCGCGAGAGCGGCGACGCCCTGCTGTTTTTCCGCCTCGGCGACTTCTATGAACTGTTCAACGACGATGCCCTGGTGGCGAGCCGGTTGTTGGAACTCACGCTGACAGGGCGCGGCCATGGAGAGAACCGCATGCCGATGTGCGGCGTTCCCCATCACGCGGCCGACACATATATCGGGCGCCTGGTTGCGGCCGGGCACAAAGTGGCCATCTGCGAGCAGACGGAGGATCCCAAAGCGGCAAAAGGTCTGGTGCGCCGCGCCATCGTGCGCATCGTGACACCCGGGACAGGCCATGACTTTCTGCGCGAGAGCGACGACCGCCTTCTGCTCGCGACGGTATTGCCCGGCGACGGGAAATGGACGGCGGCCACACTCGATCCGATGACAGGAGAAGCGTGGCTGCGCACGGGCGATTGGGAGGAACTCGCCGACTGGCTGGCCGGGCAGGGGATCGTGGAACTCGTTTTGCACGCGGCTTTGCCAAAGGTGGTCGGAGAGCGCCTGAGCGCCCTTGCGGCGCGGCTGCGTTGTGCACTCTCCGCTTTTGGCGAAGCGGCCGGCGCGCCGCCGGAAACCGCTCACGGGATGCTCGTCGCCTACGCCGGACAGATGAGCCGGCGCGAACTGGCGCATGCGCGCGCGCCGCGCGAACTGGCCGCGCACCTGTACATGCACATGGGAGC
>JAKACR010000332.1 GCA_021821225.1 Bacillota bacterium
TGTCGAGGCGGTGGTCAAGGCGTGCAAGGAGCGGGGGATCCCCATCCGGATCGGGGTGAATGCGGGTTCGCTTGAGCGCCCCATCCTGGAGCGCTACGGCTATCCCACGGCCCAGGGAATGCTCGACAGTGCGCTGCACCACATCCGCATTCTTGAGGAACTCGATTTTTACGACATCATCGTATCGATGAAGGCGTCCAACGTCCCGTTGGCGATTGAGGCGTACCGGCTGGCGGCGGAAACGTTCGCTTATCCTCTGCACCTTGGCATCACGGAGGCGGGCACGCTGTTCGGCGGCACGATCAAGAGCGCGGCCGGCCTCGGGGCGCTGTTGGCAATGGGACTGGGGAATACCGTCCGCGTCTCGCTGTCCGCTGATCCGGTCGAGGAGATCAAGGTGGCGCGCGAACTGCTCAAGGCGTTCGGCATCATCAGCAACGGCGTGACGCTCGTTTCTTGTCCCACCTGCGGCAGGATCGACATCGACCTGATTCGCGTCGCCAATGAGATTGAGGAGTACGTTCAGAACATCCGGGCGCCGATCAAGGTGTCCGTGCTCGGTTGCGCCGTCAACGGACCGGGCGAAGCCCGTGAGGCCGATATCGGGATCGCGGGCGCGCGCGGCGAAGGGCTGCTGTTTCGCTACGGGGAGGTCATCCGGAAAGTGCCCGAGGCCGAACTGGTCGCCGAACTCAAGCGGGAGATCGATATCCTGGCGCGCCGCTATGCAGAGACGGGATCCATCAAATAAGACCTGTGAGGCTTTTCCCGCAAACACTCAGATGACCATATGATCCATGGCGCGCGGTGCGCGAGGGTCAGCGCCCGCTTGGTTGCGCAGGTGTTCAGTTTTCCTTGTTTATCTATTTAATGTATTTGTCGGACGTTTCAGGGGAACAGTCTCCCTGTTGCGGACGGATCACCTGCGGTTCGGAGACGGACGGCCCGTGCGCTTATACTGGGTCGGCGGGCGGGACCGTGAGGCCATGTGTGTCCCTTAGGGAGCGGTGCCTGTGCGAAGCGCGCGCTCCAGCCGCGCGGCTTCCGGATAACCGACGCGTTTTAGCGCGTCGACGGCGACTTCGATATCATACCGGACGCGGCGGATGGCCGTCGCCGCAATCTGTCCCCGGTCGATCTGCACGATGGCGTACGATGCCAATGGCAGGCCGTCAAACGGCAATCCGACGCTGCCCGGATTGATCACCGCGCAGCCGTCGAGATGGCGGATGTACGGCAGATGGATATGGCCGTATGAAACAATTTGCGGGAAATGGGCCGCAAGACCATCGGGTGCGAGAAATGTGCTCCGCAGTTCGTCATCGGACGCATGTGGACCGATTACCTGGAAACGGTCGGTCGGTGTCGCGTGGCACAGAGAGAAGTGCAGGCCGTCGACGGTTTCCTCATGAATGTCGGGAAGCTCCGCGAGATACGCGATATCTTTCGCGGCGAGTTGCTCCACCGTCCATTCACGCTCCACGCTCATGCGGGCAAATGCGCTCTCGCGCACTTCGCCCGGCCGCAGGCCGCGCGTCACCCACAAGTCGGCGTTTCCGCCGATCACGGGACATTCCAGCGATTGTACAAGGGCGATCGACCGCTTTGGCTCTGCGCCGCGGTAAGCGAGGTCGCCCAGGACAAAGCAGCGCGCGATCGACTGTTGCTCCAGGTCGCGCATGACAGCCTCAAGGGCAGTGGCGTTGCCGTGAATGTCGGATAACAGTGCAGCGAATTCCACATTATCATCTCCTGATCGAATCCTGCACGAATCCTGCGCGGGGGTGGAATTTCCTTGGGGACATGTGATAAAATCGCCTGCGGAAATTTGGTTTATCACATGTCCTCTTGGGCACAGTGTACCGGGAAATGGGCGAAAAGTGTTGTTGTCGAGAAAAAAGTTGGCAACCCACTGGACTTCTTCTCATTTGTATGTCATACTTGGATCGACGACACAGGATCGATACAGTCTACCGTCAGTGATGACGTGTTACCACGGCGGCTCTGTGGACGAATAGTTTGATGTACCGCTGAGAGCGGTTGTAGGAGGAAAGTACAGGATGCAAGAAGGAACAGTCAAGTGGTTCAACGCAGAAAAAGGTTTTGGCTTCATCGAAGTACCCGGCGGTGAAGATGTGTTTGTCCACTACAGCGCCATTCAGGGTGAGGGCTACAAGTCACTTGATGAAGGACAGCGCGTAAGTTTTGAAGTGGTTCGCGGCAACCGTGGGCTTCAGGCGGCGAATGTCGTCAAGCTCTAAACCGGGCGGAAAACAAAAGAGGCTCCAGGCGCGTTGGCGTTTGGAGTCTCTTTGTGGTGTGCCGCCGGAGTGCGGCGCGTCGACCAGGGCCTTCTCGCGCGTCTTTTTGGCTCGCGCAGCCTGCGCGGGCTGGCGATCTGTAGTATCATGGACAACACAAGAAAGAGTGTGGTATCGGAAAGGATGTGATGACATGTCTTTGCAGATGTCCCGCAAAGCCATTCCGTACACTCCTGTGACAAAACCGCTTGTCGACATGACGCTCATGATTGTTTCGACCGCCGGCGTACACCTGAAAGAGCAGCAACCGTACGATGTCAAGGGAGACGCCACCTACCGGGTGATTCCCGGCGATGTGGACGTGCGCGATCTCACGGTGACGCACGGGGCCCCCATCCACGATTACAACTGGGAGGAGCCGCGCCGCGATCCGAACACCATCTTTCCGGTCGACCGCCTGCGGGAATTGGCAACCGCCGGCGTGATCAAGGCCGTCGCCGAGAAACACGTCTCGATGATGGGCTATGCCCTGCGCCTGAATGAGATCAACAGCGTGACGGCTCCGGCGATTGCCAAGGAAGTCGAACGGTCGCGCGCGGACGCCGTCATACTGACCGCCGGGTGACCGCTGTGCCACCGAACCGTGGTCACGGTTCAGCGCAATATCGAGATGGCGGGCATTCCCACCGTGTTGATCACACTGGATCCGGAATCGTCCTCCTTGATGCGCCCGTCGCGCGCCATTCATCCGGTGGGGTTCCGGTTCGGCCATTCCCTCGGACGCCCTTTTTCCAAGGATGTACAGACAGAGGTGCTTCGCGCCGCGCTTGTGCGGCTGGTTGAAAAGGGAGAGCCGGGAGAAATCCGCGACCGCGAATTCCCCGATTACTGATAGAGCCTGTCCCCTTTTTGAACAACCTCTGATAGAGCCTGTTCAAAAAGGGGACAGGTAAGACCCACGCGGGGCGAGGATGGCTATATTTCGCGCGACCGGTGTTCTTTTTCGTGATCGCCGTGCAGTTCGGCGTCCGGCTGGGTCCGGTTCAGGATGTTGAGATCG
>JAKACR010000333.1 GCA_021821225.1 Bacillota bacterium
TGCCATTCACGTCAATCACTCGCCGATCCGGCGCAAGCCGCGGCATATGGGCCGGGAACATCGGCGCGGCCACCCAAGGAGGCGTCAGCAGAACAACCGACAGCGGTTTTTTCGTGGTCAATGACAACCTGCCGGACCGCACGCGCGCTCCGGCAAACGGCGAGGCGCCCGGTGGAGCGACGGTATAGACCAGCGTGGTTGGAGTGATCGACGGGCCGGACAACGTCACGGACAGCGGCCTGTCCGACTTTTGCGGGAAAATAACGCGAAATAACGCCAACGTCCGTCCACCCGCAGGCAGAGCACGCCCGGCCGGCGGCAGGAAAGTTTCGACAGTAAGCGTGCCGCCGGATGTAAGCGAACCGGACGGCGCGACCAGCGCCAGCGTCCCCACACCTTTTAGGGCGACATGCCAAGAACCGCCTCCTTTCGGCGGAATGCGCACGTCGAGCAATGGCCGCGCGGCGAATTGACCGCCTGACCCCGTCTTGTTTCCCGGTCCAGCCGCCCCGTTTCCGGCTCCACCTGCAGATGACCCCGCCGCGCTCCCGGCGCCGCTTCCCGTCGTTCCGCCGGCCGCTGATCCCCCCGCACCCGCCCCGTCTGAACCACTTCCTCCCCCGCCAGACCCTGCGGCGCCTGCACCCGTTCCAGTCGCTCCCGCGCCGGGGCCACCGGAACCGGCCGTCCCGCCGCTTACAGGGCCACCTCCCGCGCCGCCGCTTCCTGCTGTCGAGGCTCCTTCGCCCCCTATTGCGCCACTACCGCTTGTCGCCCCAGCCGCTCCGCTTCCAGTGCTTCCCGCTCCGCTCCCGGTCCCGCCGCTGCCCGCGGTATTTCCCCCGGCTGAAAACAGCGCCTGGATGGCCGGACTGGCCCCTGTCAAATACCCCTTGAACGCGACGTGCAGGTTCTGCGCGAGAACCTGCGGTGTCAGCGAAGGCAGCCCTATCAGATAGAAGATCTCCGACGGCGCATCGGCCACCACACTGTTCAGATAGGCGACGACATCCGCAGACCGCACGGCGGGATTGAGCGTCTGCATACCGGAGATGACCGAGTTCACCAACGCTTCCGCCTGGGTTTCTGTCGTCACCTGCTCGGTGACAAGCTGGACCAGGTACGGCGTGATCGTGGACGCCGTCCGCTGCTGGGCCGCCGACAGCGCATCCGTGCCGAACAGCACCTCGTTCCAGTCAAACTGCGGACTCGACAACACCTTCAAAACCGGCGCGGACAACTGCTGCGCGAGCCCACCGTCGTGCGTCTTGGCCGCGAGTGTCGCCATCTGGTTGGCCAGTGAAGCGATGCTGCTCTGGAGCGCCGCGGAAGCCGCCCCCGACGATGATGCGGTTACGTCCGTCGCTGAGGCCGTCGTGGTCGCCGACGGCGTGGTTATCGACGGCGATGAGGTTGCCGATGTGTTCGTAGTTGCTGACGTACTCGTAGTCGCTGGCGTACCCGCGGCCGTCGATGTGCTTCGCGACGGCGTCAGTGACGACGAAGTGGCCGCGGCCGCTTCCGGCGCAAAGGATAACGCAGCGATGAGCGCGACTGGCAGCCATGCCCACGGACGCTGCCCGCGCCGCGCAAGACCTTCTCCTGTAGCTCGCGCCGACCTTCCACTGAATCTGCTTGAATCCAATGAGAACCACCTCAACCAGAGGACTTCATCAAATGTCCCCTAAATCGTTGCGCATTGCGCCATTCTCGCCAGGCGAGCAGCGCCAGGATATGCTCTCGCCAATTTTACATTGGCAATATCGGGCTGTAAAGCCAATGCGAAGTGTCCATATGAACGGGTTTACTCTGGTGGCAGATGGTAGTCAGAACGGCAATCTGCTATACTCGGCGTGGCCGACCATGTTGAATATATTAAGAGGTTGTTCAAAAAGTGGGCAGAACTCCCCGGCGCGTTGCCGTGTCATCGCCAGAAATGCTCCCTCACGTACCCAAAAACGTACGCTCGGTCCGCATTTCTGCCTGCTTCCAAGGGGACATGGGATAAGGTCCACTACACATTCGGTTTATCCCATGTCCCATTGCACCGTGCGCGTCTTACCTGCCCACTTTTTGAACAGGCTCTATAAGGAAGTGTCTGTGTGATACGCATAAAACGATGGAAAACCCGCCTGCGGCTCGGAGTCGCGGCGACACTGGCGATGGCCGTGCTTGCCGGTCCCGGCGCGGCAACCCATGCCAGGACGCAGGCGCACCGGACACCTGCACTCCGCCACTCGATCCACCATCCCCTCCATCATCCGCTCCGGCGTCCCAGTCCCGCGGCAATGAGAAAAGTGGCCTTGCGGCTCGAAGATTCCCTGCTCACGCTCAACACCAACCGAGTCGATCTGCTCTACGCCTACCTGCAGAGCATTCCTCTGACAAAAAAAGAGATCTCTCAGATTGAGACAAACGCCGCGCAGATGAGAAGAATCGTCGGAAACGCCTCTGGCGCGGCCGTCCTGACACAGGCGCAAAAAATCGAATTGTTGCGCCTGTTCGCGTCGAGCATCGATTACGCCCATCTGCGGGTGTCATTCGCGACGACAAGCGGCAAACCGATCGACATTGCCGACTACAAACTGAGCGTGAAGAACCACATGGACGTGCTGCTCCTCGACACGGAAGGAAGACTTCTGGCCACCATGCGGCCGCATCCGGGCGATCTGTCCTCCTCCACCATCGTGAGCTACGTCAGGGAAGTCGACATCGCCGTACAGGCGGCTTATACGCTGGAGCAGTATCACCGCTTTGTCCCCATGCCGCGCCTGTAAAACGCCACGCCTGTAAAATGCCAGACTTTCACGCGACGGAAGGAGCCCGCACGACATGCGCTCGACTCCAGCACTTTCGGGTAATAAATCAAATGATGAGGGGCAAACGAAAAGGCGCCGGCGCCGCTGGCCATGGCTGTTGGTGATCATCCCGCCCGCCGTCATCGTGCTCGCACTCGCGGGTGCGACGGCCCGCTACGGCTATCAGACCGTGCGACAGGCGGCCATCCTGGGCTATACGCTGCTATTTCCCTACACGCCTTCCACAGCGAGCAATACGCTGGCCGGCCCCTGGAGAACGCTGCCACAGCCCGGCGCGCACATCGGCAGCCTGCGGATTGCGGCCGACGGCCTGCGACTGCCAATCGTCCAGGGCACCTACCCGCACCAGGTGTCCGACGCGGGACACTTCGCGGGAAGCACGTTGCCCGGCGAAGGAGGAGACAGTGTCCTGATCACGGAGAGCCCTCGCCTTCATACGGCGGCCATCCGTACCGGCACGGCCATCGAGTGGATGGCGCCACCGGGCGTCTTTGCCTA
>JAKACR010000334.1 GCA_021821225.1 Bacillota bacterium
ATGGAGCGTGTCCGATGATGGAGCGTGTCCGACAGGGTGCGAGGCGAGTTCTCCCCCTGTCGGGCAACACCGGATGGGATGAAGTGGCGGATTTGTCCGGAAGTTCGGCGGGCAGGCCGGCACTTTTTCATTTGCAGACCACAGGTCCCCGGTGCGGCGACGCCGAAAAATGGTGTGGCGTTGTAAGGTCTTTTTAAGATGCAGGGCATTATACTGGTATCATCAAAAAGAACGAAGGACGACGGGTGGAGGAGATCGGCATATGGCGGCGGGTAAGCGTGGCGTGATGCGCCTGGGGGTGGTCAGCGTTGCGATTGCGGCGTTATTCTCCGGTACTGCGTTTGCCCATGCCGGGACTCGCGCGGGTTCCGGCCTTCCTGCATCCTCCAGTGCCGACAAGGGACAGGGTGTCGTCTATGGACGGTTGGTCACGGGTCACACGGCGATCTTTCACCTGATTCCGGCATCCTTTGGGCCGTATCCGGCCAATATGCCGGATACGGCCGTGACGGTCCAACTGCCGCTGTTCCCCCGTGCGTTTCCCAGTTTCCGGCCGTTTCCGCTCGCCTATCAGACAACACCCCAGACGCCCTATGCGGTGACGGGGGGGAGCAACTATATCCTGAAGACCTCCCGTGCGGTTGCCGAAAAGTGGTATGGTCGCCACTTTGCCGCGGCGGGGTATCAACTGACCGGAGAAGCCACGGTCGGTGATTTCAAAACCGGGCAGAGCAGTGATGGATTCACCTACACGTCGCGCAAACATCCGGGAGTGGCCGTTGACCTGAGCTTTCAGACGGTGGGTTCTCATCGAACACTGCTGCGTTACTGGGTGAAAGACGTTCTGGTGCCCGCCCGGTCGCCCGCTTTTCTGTTGCCGTCCAATACGGTGAGTATCGAAGTGCAGTACAGCGCCGCGGGAGGGAAGACACCTGTCATTGTGGAGATTGTCAACCCGCAGGTCATCCGCAGTTGGGTGCAGCAGATCAATGCGCTGCCTGTCGATACGCGAAGTATTCAGTGCAGTACGGGAAAGACGGAAAACGCCGTCGTGAGTTTCATGAACCCGTCCGGTCAGACCGTTGCGGTCAAGGTCGATCCCACGTGCGGCGAGGTCATCCTGCCGGAGTATCCGCCGCTGTTGGACAAGGGCATTTGGAAATTGGTTCTGCAGGCGGTCCACAAGTCGTCCTGACAGACTCCCATGGCGCCGACGAGAACCATCGGCAGGATGAAAGTTCGCTGGGTCGTCAGTATCCCTTTGCTCGTCGCGAGTTTAGCGATAGCGGTGTGAGCAGGAGCAAAGGGATACTGACGGCTGGCTGCGGAATCGCATTTTCAAGATAGGGCGCGCGGACCGAACATCGGTCCGCGCGCCCTCGTGGTGCGTCGGCAGAGGTCATGGACCGGAGCCGTAGGTTGCCGATGTCGTGGTTGTCGGGCTGGACGGCGTCGGCAACTGGGAAGGAAATTCGGGCCCTGCGGCGGGCGGAACGCCGAATGTACCACCGTGCGCCGGCCAGCCCTGGCGGATAATTGCAGAAAACATCTCGGGCGGGAATTTGCTGGACCACTGCGGCAGGCTGTTGGCGAGCGTCGTGGTCGGATACCCTTCCCAGATGGCCCCCACCACATTGGGAGTAAAAGCGGCCACCCAGAGGTCGCTGTCTGTCTGCGACGTGTTCGTGTAGGCAACCGATCCGGTCTTGCCCGCCACCTGGTGACCGGGCGCGGCGGCCCCTGCCACGATGCCGTTCACGACGTTGTTCTGAAGCAGCGCCACCATCTGTTGCGCGGTGGACGGAGACATGACCGTTACGGGATTTGCGTTGTACTGGTAAAGCACGGTTCCCTTGTTGTTGACAATGCGGTCAATCGCGTGCGCCGGCAGCCGGACTCCCTGATTGTCAAACGCGCTGTAGGCGTCGGCCAGAGTGAGAGGGGAGATGCCGGGCACCACGTTGCCAAGCGCGATGGTGAGGTTGTTGTTGGCCGGATTGCTCAGATTGATGCCCGCCTTTGCAGCGAACTGGATACCGGTGGGTATCCCGATCTGGCTGAGCAGCCAGACGGCGGGCGCGTTCCAAGATTCGGCGAGCGCCCAGCGCAGGCTGACGTACCCGTGGTAGGTGGGATGGCTCTCCCAGTCGCTCACCGTGTAGTTGCCGAATGACAAGCGGTTGTTGACGCCGTCCAGCAGCGCAGAATTCGCGTTCCACTGTCCGGACTGAATGGCGGGACCATAGACGACAAGCGGCTTCATGGCGGAACCAGGCGAACGCTGGGTCTGTGTGGCGTAATCAAATCCGCGGAATGTGTACTGGTTCTGCTTGCCGCCGACTAGGGCCATGATGGCTCCGGTGTGCGGGTTCAAAAAGACGGCGGCGCCCTGGATCTCCTGCGTTGCGCTGGACAGAGGGGTGGGGTAATAGGCCGGACTGTTGACCGCGTTATACGCCGCTTTCTGCAGTTGTGGGTCCAGTTCCGTGTAGATCTTCACACCGCCGCGTGTGAGGATCTGTGTGCTGATGTGCAGTTGGTTCAACTGCTGGTAGAGATAGTCGCGAAAATACGCGTATTGTGGCGGAACGCCCGTGCCCGTCGGCTGACCGGGGTGGAGTTCCAGGGGCGCCTTCTGGGCGGCGTGCATCTGCGTCAGCGTGATGTAGTGCGAGACGTACATGCGCTGCAGGACTTCGTTGCGCCGCGTGATGGCCAATTTCGGATTGATGAGCGGATCGTACAGTGAGGGCGCCTGCGGCAGGCCCGCGATCAGCGCGCACTGCGGAAGTGTCATGCGCTTCATCTGCGACGGTTCGAGGCCGAAGTACGTATAGGCGGCCTGCTGGATTCCGGTTGCGTCATTGCCGAAATAGACATGGTTGAAGTACATGTCCAGCACCTGGGCCTTGCTGTAGCGTTTGGCGATCTGAATGGCGAGAATGAGTTGCTGCAGTTTGCGGGTCAGTGTTTTCGCGTCGCTCAGATAGACAAATTTCGCCAATTGCTGGGTGATGGTGCTGGCACCCTGCGCATAGCTGTGGTGGATGATGTCGTAAATCGCCGCGCGGATGTAACCGCGCAGACTGAATCCCTGATGATGGTAGAAACCCGCGTCCTCTGTCGCGATCAGCGCCTGCTGCAATTTGATGGGGATATCGCGCAGCGGGACGTCGATCACGCCTTTGGGAGGAATCTGGAACACGAGTTTCCCGTAGCGATCGTAGACTTGTGTCGGCGCGCTCGTCTGGTCCAGCGTTTTGATATTGTACGTG
>JAKACR010000335.1 GCA_021821225.1 Bacillota bacterium
TCTTCGGCCTGATCAGGGTTTTCGACCGGGCATGACGGGCGAAGCGGGACAATCTCCCGCAATGATCAGCGCACGGTTGACTGGAGGGATGCAAAGTGTGGTTTCTGCTGGTTCTTTCCGTACTCATCATGGTTTATCTGACTTACGTCATTTTCCATCCGGAACAGTTCTGAAACGATGAACTTGATGGAATCGAGGAGGCCTTGTCCATGACGGTAACCGGTTCGATCGCGATACTGCTGCTGGCGGTCGTCACGATTCTCCTGGCTCTGCCGACCGGTCGATATCTGCATGCCGTCTTCAGTGACGGCCGACCGCCGCTTGACGGCGCATTTCTGACAGTCGAGAAAGTCATCTATGCGCTCATGGGCGTGGATCCGTCGCGTGAGATGGACTGGAAACAGTACGCGAAAAACTTTCTGATGCTGAACTTCGTCATGTTGATTGTGGGTTACATTATATTGCGCATTATGGGATTACTTCCACTAAACCCCAACCACATCCCCAGCATGAACTGGGATTTGGCGTTCAACACGGCCATCAGTTTTGTCACCAACACGAACTGGCAGAACTACGCCGGAGAGACGGCGATGTCGTACCTGGGCCAGATGATCTTCGTGCAGTTCCTTCAGTTCACGGGGGTCGCGACGGCCATCGCGGTGTCAGTCGCGTTTGTCCGCGCGTTTGTCGGCAAGCGCGAGACGATCGGGAACTTCTGGGCCGATTTTGTCCGCACCATCACGCGCGTTCTGCTGCCGGGAAGCATCGTGCTCGCCGTACTTTTTTTGGCCACGGGGTCGCCGCAGACGCTGGCCCAGAACGCGGTCGCCCACACACTGCAGGGTTCACTGCAAACGATCGCCCGCGGTCCGGTCGCCAGCCTGGAGGCGATCAAGCAACTCGGCAACAATGGAGGCGGTTTTTTCAACGCCAACTCCGCCCATCCGTTTGAAGGGGCCACCCCGGCCTCGGACGTGCTTGGCATTCTCGCGATGAGCCTGATTCCGACCGCCCTTGTCGTGATGTTCGGCCATTTCATCCAGAACAAGCGGCAGGCCCGCGTCATCTACATACTGCTCATGGGCGTGCTGGTGTTCGGCGCATTTGTCGTTTATGCAGCCGAGACCGCCGGCAATCCGCTTGTCGCCCATCTGCTCGGCGTTCACGGGCCGAACATGGAAGGCAAAGAACAGCGTTTCGGTCCGGCGCTGTCCTCCTACTTTGTCTCCGCCACGACGGCCTATACGACGGGCGCCGTCAACGCCATGCACGACAGCCTGACGCCCTTGGGCGGCCTGATCCCGCTTTCCTGGATGATGCTCAATACGGTCTTCGGTTCGGGCGGCGCCGGATTGCTCAATATCCTGATGTTTTTCATCATCACGGTTTTCCTGGCTGGGCTGATGGTCGGCCGGACGCCAGAATTTCTCGGCAAGAAGATTGAGGCCAAAGAGATCAAACTGGCGACGGTCGCCATGCTGATCCATCCCCTGATCGTGCTTGCGCCGACCGCGATCGCTCTGATGACGCCGGCCGGCCGCTCAAGCATCCTGAATCCCGGCCTGCACGGGTTCAGCGAGGTGCTGTACGCCTTCACGTCGGCCGCCGCAAACAATGGCTCGGCTTTTGCGGGATTGAACGGCAACACGGTGTTTTACAATGTGGCGCTCGGCATCGTCATCGCCGTCGGGCGCTATGCGTCGATCATCGCGATGCTGGCCATTGCGGGCGCGGTCGCCGTCAAGCAACCGACGCCGACGACATCGGGCACGCTCGCGACCGATACGTTTTCGTTTGGCGCGATCTTTCTCGCCGTGCTCGTGATCGTCAGCGCATTGACCTTTTTCCCGGCCCTGGCGCTTGGGCCCATCGGGGAGCAACTGCTGATGTGGAGCGGAAAATGACAGGGATTCAGGGCTAGGAGGTACTCTGGACAATGGCGAAATCGAAAACGTTGACACCCGCGATCGTCCAACAGGCCGTGATCGACTCATTCCGGAAACTCGATCCGCGCGTCATGGTGCGCAATCCCGTGATGTTCGTCGTCGAGATCGGTTTTGTCATCACCTTGTTGCTGACACTTGACCGCAATCTGTTCGGCGGGGCGTATCCGGTCAGGCAGATCGGATACAACGCGGTGGTGAGCGTGATTCTGCTCGTCACCGTGTTGTTTGGAAATTTTGCCGAGGCGATCGCGGAAGGGCGCGGCAAGGCACAGGCGGAAAGCCTGCGCAGGACCAAGACCAACCTGACCGCGCGCAAGGTGGAGCGCGACGGGGCGGAGAAGATGGTTGAGGCGACCACGCTGCGCAAGGGCGATATCGTCTTGGTTTACGCCGGCGAACTGATTCCGGCGGACGGCGAGGTCGTCGAGGGTCTCGGTTCGGTCGACGAGTCGGCCATCACGGGGGAATCCGCACCGGTCATCCGTGGCAGCGGAGGGGATTTCAGCTCCGTGACGGGCGGGACGAAGCTGTTGTCCGACACGCTCAAAATCGCGGTGTCGACGAATCCGGGCGAGTCCTTTCTCGACCGCATGATTGCGCTGGTGGAAGGCGCGTCCCGGCAGAAGACGCCGAACGAGATTGCGCTCTCCGTGCTGCTGTCGGGACTTACGCTGATTTTTCTCATCGTCGTGGTCACGCTGGAACCGTTCGCCCACTATGTGGGCGGAGCGATCGACGTCGCCACGCTGATCGCGCTGCTTGTGTGCCTGATTCCCACCACGATCGGCGCCTTGCTGTCGGCCATCGGCATCGCCGGGATGGACCGGGTGATCCGCTTCAATATCGTCGCCAAGTCCGGCAAGGCCGTCGAGGCGGCCGGCGACGTGAACACGCTGATCCTCGACAAGACGGGCACGATCACGATCGGCAACAGGCTGGCGAGTGAATTTATTCCCGTGGGAAATCACGCCGAGCGGGAACTCATCGAGATGGCCGTCATATCCTCACTGTTCGACGATACGCCGGAAGGGCGCTCCGTCCTGGAACTGGGCGCGGCGAAAGGAGTGAAGGTGGATGCAGCGCTGTACCGCGCCGCGGAGAATGTCGAGTTCACGGCGGAGACGCGGATGAGCGGACTCGACCTGCCGGACGGTACACTGCACCGCAAAGGGGCGGTCGATGCGATTCGGCGACACGTCGAAAGTGCGGGCGGCGCGGTTCCGGACGATCTCCAGGAAAAGACGGAGCGCATCGCGCGGGAGGGCGGAACGCCCTTGGCCGTGAGCAGGGGGAATACTGTATACGGTCTGGTCTACCTGAAGGACA
>JAKACR010000033.1 GCA_021821225.1 Bacillota bacterium
CGTCTGCACCACTTTCTCATCCGCCATATAGTTCTGATAAATACCGAGCATCTGCATCGCATTGCCGGTTCCGTTGACATTGGCCATCTCCAGAGCGCCAACCTTGATCGTGCCCGGCGGAGCCACATAGTGCGACTGGGCGGTCGGCAGAAAATCCGTCGCGCCCAGTGCGCGCAGCGTCCCGCTATCGACGCCGACCGCGCCGAAATGCGCGCCGGGTAGGGGCTTCCCCGCCGGCGTGACGATCAGGTAGGACGGCTGCCCGTTCGCGCTGCGCAGAGGCGCTCCGTTCGTCCCGAAATACTCCTGTCCCGTGTAGGCTGGATTGAGCATGATGGCGGACTGGAGCAGCGGCTGTCCATTTGCCCCGACGGCCAGCACACGCTGGCCAGTGGCGCTGTACAGCAGGTGGCCTGCGCCGACCTGGAAGTGTCCGTCGCGCGTCAAGGCCACGCTCGTCACCTTCCCCGCGGTCGTGTTGGCAACGGCAAAAAAGCTGCGCACCCCGCCCGTCACCGCGTTGGTCATGCGCAAAAACGCGCCGGACGAGAGGGGAACAGGCCGCCCGTTTGTCAGGCGCAACGTGTACGACATCTGTCCGGCGGCATCCTGCAATGGAGATCCGTTTTCGCCAAACAGGTTGATCCCTTTGTACTTGGGATTGGCAATCGCGCGCGCGTTCGGGATGGGATTGCCCGCGCTGTTCACAGGAACGATGGGCGCACCCTGGGCAGTCTCGATGACACCGCCTTTGCCAACGATAAACGACAGGGTGTTCCCGCGCCGCGCCCCGCCCGGCGCACCGGGTGCCGCGACAAAGACGGCCGTGCCCTGCTGGACGGGATCCTGCAGGGCGAGATCAAGCGGCTGGCCCGTCGGCTGGATCAGCCCTTGCGAGAAATTCCCCACAGCCTCCTGAAACAAGGCACCGTTTGTCACCACACCGACCGGTTTCGCCGCCGCAGAACTGCCGCCGTACGAGTACTGCATCTCCAGTTGCGTGGGAAACGCCATCAGCGCTCCGGATGATTCCTTGAATCCAGGCGTCGAGGCGTTTGCGACATTGTTCATCACGACCTGCTGCCACCGCTCGTCGGCCAGCAATCCAGACGCCGCGATGTTCAATCCGTTCACGCGCGGGTCATCTCCTCATGGCAGGTCTCTTCTCATCAGCCGGCCTGCCCCACTTGTCGATATTCTCAAGAAACTGCCCCGTGCCGCGCGCGACGCACGTCATCGGGTCGTTCGCGATGTGCACGGGTACCTCAAGCTGTTCCATAAGCAGCTTGTCCATGCCGTGAAGCAGCGCGCCTCCGCCCGTGAGCACGATGCCCTTGTCAAAAATGTCCGCCGCAAGTTCGGGCGGTGTTTGCTCCAGCACGCCGCGCGCCGCGCTGACGATGGCGAACGCGTTTTCGTGCAGCGCCTCTTTCAATTCAGTGGTGTGAATCTCGACTGTCTTGGGCAATCCCGACAGCATGTCGCGCCCGCGGATGTCGATGTGTTCATCGCGGTCGCCAAAGGTCACCGAAACGATGCGCATCTTTATATCTTCCGCAGTCCGTTCCCCGATAAGCAGATTATGTGCACGTTTGATATGGCGTACAATCGCTTCGTCGAACTTGTCCCCCGCCACCCGAATAGAAGCGGCGGTGACGACGTCTCCCAGAGAGAGCACGGCAATATCCGTCGTTCCTCCGCCGATGTCCACAACCATGCTGCCGCTTGGCTGGGTGATGTCCAGGCCCGCACCGATCGCGGCTGCCTTCGGCTCTTCGATCAGGTAAACGCGGCGCGCTCCCGCCGCTTCGGTCGCCTGTCGAACCGCCTTCTGCTCAACCTGCGTGATGCCGGCCGGGATGCAGACGGCTACGCGCGGCTGGGAAAACAGCCCTTTGCCGATCGTCTTGACCAGAAAATACTTCAACATCATTTCAGTGATCTCAAAGTCGGCAATCACCCCTTCACGCAACGGCCGGATGGCCACAATGTTGCCTGGGGTCCGCCCGAGCATACGCCGTGCCTCTTCGCCGACCGCGACAACCCGCCGGGAATTCATCTCAATCGCCACAACGGACGGCTCGTTCAGGACGACACCTTTCCCCCGCACATGGACAAGGACGTTTGCCGTACCCAGATCAATCCCGATATCTTTGCCAAACATCCAGTCCAAAACCCTCTCTGGAAAATCAGAACTAGGCGTTCTGCGCCTAGGCGCAACCCAAGCCCCCGAAAAGCCCAGACCACGCTCGAAAAGATTATTCTACACCGGCGCGCCAACTCCTCTTTGTATGTTGATATTTTTCCCCATTCCCCGTTTCGGGTCATCCCTCCTGTACTTTTCTTTTGTGGCCTCCCCACCGCGCAGGTGTCGGATTGACTTGTGGTACTCAAGAATCTCCTTTACGCGATTGGCGAGGTCGGGGTTGATTTCAGGCAACCGTTCCGTAAGGTCCTTATGCACGGTACTCTTGGAGACGCCAAATTCCCGCGCGATCGTGCGAACTGTGTTGCGGTTCTCCACAATATACTCGCCGATCTTCAGCGTGCGCTCCTTAATATAGTCGTGCACACCCTCGCCTCCCCACATACAAGTCTGGTACAGTATATGAAGGGGTGTACAGCATATGCCAGAAAAACACGTTGAAGCCGCATCTGGTCCGATTAACACGGGATTGCTCGTCCGTACGCGCTCTATCACGTCATTTTGGTAGGTCTAATAGAGCGTGCCAGCGCCATGGGAGTCTATCTTGAAAATGAGGATCAGGTGCTAGCCGCCAGTATCCCTTTGCTCCTGCTCGGACACCGCTGTCGCCAAACTCGCGCGACGAGCAAAGGGATGCTGGCGGCCCAGCAAACCTTGTCCATGGCGCGGAACTCCGTTTTGAACAAGCTCTTCATTGACACACGCAGAGACCGGCCCGGAAAGCGGGCCGGTCTCTGCGTGTGTTGTCAGGGAAGCGGCGATCATCCAGTTTCGTGCAGGCCGCCAATCGGACGCAGTGTCAGATCTGGGAATTCGGCAGAAGCGATCCGGGATCGACTGTGACGCCGTTTTTCTCGACGGCGAAGAACAGGTGATTGCCCAGGTTGGACTCCAGGTAGTTCGTGCCGCTCGTCCCGATCACCTGTCCTTTCGTGACTTTCTGCCCCACGGTCACCGCCACTTTGCCGAGCGACTGGTACACGGTCGTGAACCCACCCGGATCCGCAACCTCCACCGTCTCGCCCATCACCTTGCTGTCGCGCACGCTCGTGACGGTTCCTGCCGCCGCGGCCGCCACAGAAAAGGGTGCGTGTGAAGTCGGATTGCCAAGGTCATAGCCGGTCGAACCTGTGTACGAACTGCCGTAGTGGACGAGGTCCTTCGCCAGCGATGCGACTGTGGCGCCTTTTGCAGTGCGGTCATAGTACCCGCGCAGAAGCTGGACGCCCTTGGCGCTCTGCGCGACAGGCCACGCAAACGACGGAGGCTGGGCGCTCGCCGTAACAGACGGTCCGGTCTGCGGCGCCGCGCTATTGGCCGGTCGGCCGTTTGACGCGGAATGATTTACCTGAAAGTACATGATCGCGATGATAAGGACGGCCGCAGTCAGGTAGAGCGCGGGAAAAGTCCATCGTTTGGCAAACATTCCCCGCAGACCTGCGCGAACCATCCTGCGCGATTCTGTTCCGGCTTCCCCTGCGTCGTGGCCCGCGGGCGTTCCGGAATCCGGCCGCTGTGAATCCGATTCCTGCGGCGCCTTATTCTTATAGGGTTCGGCGCCTTTGTGCTGATTGTCTTTGTCCATTTCTGAATCACCTCATTTTTCAGTCTTGCCAAAACGAGGTAACCTTAAACGAACTTCGCAGAACATGTACAAAAAAGGGATCTAGTCTCGATCCCTTTTCGAATGCACGGGAGCATTTTCATTCCACAGCGCGCGACGCGCCATCATCGCTGGTCTCAGCCGCCATGACGGGTAAACCGTCGTCCGGTGGCTGCACTGCGCTGTCGGCGACTGTCTGCGCCGCGTCTCCGTAGATCCACTCGTACGCTTCCGGCATGGTGGAGATGACCGCGCCACGCTGAAAGAGTTCCCAGTACGATGAAAGCCAATTTACAAAACGGGGCACACGTTCGCCTTCTCTCTCTTGAGATAGGCTCAGTGTGCCCCATGCTATGAAGGGTTAACCCCGGACCAGGCCGGTCCCCGACGAGACCGGTTACGGATCAGGCCAGTTTCGATGCCATCTTTACAGGCCGCCGGCGAGTTGAAACCGTGCCTCAGTTGGCGCCGACAAGGCGCAACGGCAGGTCGGTGTCGTCACTGCGCGCGATGTGCGCGCCGAGCGAACGCAGTTTGTCCACCAGGTGACTGTAGCCGCGGTCGAGATGCTCCAGACCGACGACCGTTGTCTCGTCCTCAGCGGCGAGGCCGGACAGCACGAGCGCGGCCGCGGCGCGCAGGTCGGTCGCGTTGACCCGCGCGCCCGTGAGCAGAGGAACGCCTTCAACGATCGCCGTGCGCCCCTCGATCTTGACTTCGGCGCCCATCCGCCGCAGTTCGGACACATGCAGGAAGCGGTTCTCAAACACGGTCTCCGTGACGATGCTCGTTCCCGGCACCGTCGTGAGCAGCGCCAGCATCTGCGCCTGCAGATCGGTCGGAAATCCCGGATGCGGCAGTGTCTTCAGATCAATGGCGCGCAATTCCTGCAAAGCGGACACACGGATGCCCGTGATGTCATCCTCGACTGTGACGCCTGCCTCTCGCAGTTTGGCGCACAGCGAACTCAAATGGTTGTAGATGGCGCGCTCCACGTACACGTCGCCGCGCGTGATGGCGGCTGCGATCATGTAGGTTCCGGCCTCGATACGGTCGGGAATGACGGCGTGCGTCACGCCCTCCAGGCGCGACACGCCCTCAATGCGGATGGTGTCCGTCCCGGCTCCGCGGACGCATGCGCCCATCTTGTTCAGATAGCTGGCGAGATCGACAACCTCGGGCTCTTTGGCGGCATTTTCAATCACGGTCACACCCTCAGCGAGCGTCGCCGCCATCATGGTGTTGATCGTCGCGCCGACGCTCACGAGGTCAAAGTAGACGCGCGCGCCGCGCAACCGCCCATTCACATGCCCTTCCACATATCCGTGTTCAATCGATACGGTCGCACCCAATGCTTCAAAACCCTTTATATGCTGGTCAACCGGACGCTCTCCGATGTTGCAGCCGCCGGGCAGTGGCACGTGGAACTGTCCCGTCCGCGCGAGCAGCGGCCCCGCCGCATAGATCGACGCGCGCATCTTGCGCGCCAGTTCGTAGGGGACCGTGGTGGTCGCCAAGCAGTTCCCCGCGACGACCAGCGAACCGTTCGGCCGGCGTTCCACCTTTCCTCCGAGACAGCGCAGAACGTCCGCCAAGTGATCGATGTCCGTAAGATAAGGCGCCTCTTCGATCGTGGTCTCGCCGCTCTCGGCGAGCAGAGCGGCAGCCATGATGGCCAGGCTGGCGTTTTTTGCGCCGTCAACCCGCACGGTGCCCGCAAGGCGTTGTCCACCGCGAATATTGATACTGCTCAACAGAAAGCACCTCCGTATAATCGGCGCGCACCGACATGCTTCCCCCAGGCTCGCGGCGCGTCTTTAGTATTCTACCGTGAGAATGGGACTTCCAACAAGCACTCTCGTGTAATGATTGAAATGATCTTCATGCAAGGCCACCTGCAGGTCGAGCCTCTGCGTCCCGCCGACAATGTACGGAATGCCGGCGGCGGCAAAGCCCGCCACGCTCGTCGTGTACGGCAGAACCATCGGCTGCAGCGGCAGGGCGGCCACTGCGCCAAAAGCCGCGTCAACAGTTCGTGAACGCTGCGCGGGCGCCAGCAGACGGTCAATGTGGCCAAATAGCGATGCGTTGACGGTCGGACGGCCGCCGATCGAGCGGACGGCGCGCTGCACGTCCGCATACATGGCCGGCAGCCTGGAAAACACACGGGCTGCGCCGCCAGTCGCCTCCTGCCGCCAGATGCGAACGACCAGCACGGTTTGCGCCGGAACCAGCCGCAAGCTGGCGAGTTCGACAGACAGATGGCTGCGGGTCCCGTATGTACCGGTGAAAAGCGCCACATGGTCGCGCGAATCCACATGTCCATAGTAATGAAGATGCCTGCCGCCGAGTTCCGCTGCCAGCCGCGACGCCGTTGCGCGCAGTGCGCTTTCAGGGCGGAACGTATCTGACAGGGTCGTCCAATCATGAATTTCAAATCCGCTGTACGCGGCCCCCGTCGCACGAAACGCCGTTTCGATATAATTGCACACTTGCTGCGGCACATCGGCCTGCGCCTGGCGCGCGGCCCACGCACGCCCCGCGCCGTAGACGGCCAGACACGCCGCCACTGTCGCCAGTGTCATTAGTTTCCGCACTTCCGTCAACCCCCATACGCTCCGATCTCCACGGTAGCAGTATGGTCCGGGACTGACGGGTTTATACGAAACTATCGCGAATCAACCGCGCAATAGCGTGGCGCCGCCAACGTACTGCAAAACAAACCCCGTCAGGCCCGCGGCGATCACCATGGCGAGCAGCAGCCGCAGCACACGCGCGGGGCGGTCGTCCGGTCGGCGCAAAAAGATATCCCAGCGGATCGCCCCGAGGCCGTACCAAGCGAGAGCGGTGCCGAACAGCAGCGACAGAATGGTCACAAAGCCTGTCATCTGCCCTTGCGCAGAGATTGTGCTGATGGCGCTGTTGATCACGGCAATGCTCCATTTCTCGCTGCACGCGGTAAAGAATACGGCTCACGGCGCCGTTTTCTGTCCGTCGGCGAGTTGCATGAGCGAACTTTCCCGCGCTGGCGACGGATTTGGCTATCAGAGGTTGTTCAAAAAGGGGGCAGAACTCCCTGGCGCATTGCCGCGTCATCGCCAGAAATGCTCCCTCACGTACCCGAAAACGTACGCTCGGTCCGCATGTCTGGCTGCTTCCCAGGGAATTGGGATCAAGACCGACAGCAGGCGCCATGATCCCGCCTATCGTGTTTGAGGCTTCAATCAAACACGATAGGCACCAACGTGCGAATTCCGAAATTTGGGTGATCCCATGTCCCATTGCACTGCGTGGGTCTTACCTGCCCACTTTTTGAACAGGCTCTATCATTCTCCGTGCGCGGCCTCACTTTTCAGGAGCAGTCAGCGCACGCTCCGCGAGTATGTTCAGAGTCACGTCGTCCATCGGCGGATTGTGCAGCCCCGCGCGCACATCACGGTAGGCACGTTCAAGCGGAGTGGAGCGCAACAGGCTGTTGCCGCCGACCACCCGCATCGCGAGGTCCACCATCTCCACCGCAGCGTTGGTTGCGACATACTTGGCCAATCCGAGCTCTGCGCGCATCCCCTGCCGCGTTTCGCGCTCTACCGCACCGTCGTAGCGCGCGGCGGTCGTGTAGAGCATGGTCCGGGCCGTATCGCGCAGGACCTCAATGCGTCCCAGTTTCTCGCGCACCTGTGGGATGGTGGCGATCGTCTTGCCCTGCAGACTGGTCGGCGAATGTGTACCGGCAAATGAGAGTGCGTAGCGGCGCGCGACGTTCGCAATGCCAAGGTAGGTCGCAGGGATGTGGAGCATCCAGCCGCTGCCGTCGCTGCTGCGTCTCATTTTCTGGCCCGGCGCGACAAAGTCGAGCGCCCGCTCGTCGGGAACGAACACGTCGCGCAGTTCGAAGGTGTGACTGCCCGTTCCGCGCATGCTCATGCTGTCCCACGATTCAGACAACGTGAGGCCAGGCGTGCCCTGAAGCAGGAGGAATTCCCCCACTCGATCCTGTTCGGGAACGAACGCCGTCACGATGATATGCGTGAGCAGCGGACTGCCCGTCGCCCACGTTTTGTGGCCGTTGATCAGGAAGCCGCCGTCCACTTTACGGGCCGTCGTGGTCGGTCGGCCTCCCCGGCTGGGGCTCCCTGTCTCGGGCTCTGTCGCACAGGAATTGACCAGTGCGCCGGTCGCGGCGCACTGCTCGCAGAAGGAGCGATACAACTCATCAGGCCAGGCGTGCGTTTCGCGCAGGCTCTGCGTGATGCCGAGGTGCCAGCCCATGACCAGGGCTGCGGCCGCGTCGCCTTCCGCGAGCCGCTCCTGGGCAAGGAGAAATGGATAGAGCGCTGCTCCCCTACCGCCGTATTCGCGCGGTGCGGTGAGTGCACTGTAACCGGCCTGATGCAGGATGCGGATCTGGCCGTCCACAAATGTCCCGCTGTTGTCGTACGCGGCGCTGTTTTCGGCAAGCCGGGCGGCAAGCCCGGCGACCCAGTCCACAAGCGCCTGTTCTTCCGCATTGCGGACAAATGGGTCCATGGCGCTTCCCTCCTGGGTTTCACATGCCCACATTTCGCAAATGCGATTCTGATGTCAACTGAACCAGTGCAGGCCGCCAAGCAATGACAGCAAGGGAGACGGCAGCACGCCAAGCAGCAGGGTGCCCACGGCGCACAGAGCGACGACCGCATGTGTCACGGGAGTAGCCCGGACCTCCGTCTGGTCGTCGGGCGGCTGGCGCGTGAACATGGCGCGCACGATGGCAAAGTAGTAATAGAAAGCCACAGCGCTCGTCGCGAACAGAATCACGCCAAGCCAGAACTGGCCGTCATTGAACGCCGTCAGGAAAATGAGAAACTTACCGACAAATCCGCCTGTCAGAGGCATGCCGGCGAGCGACAGAAGAAACAGCAGCATGGCGCCGGCCAGCCAGGGCGATCGCTTGTACAGACCGGTGAACGCCTCGATGTCCTCTGACGCACGGGCGTCCGCGACCACCTGGAAGACGGCGAACGCGCCGATGGTCATGAGCGCGTAGGCGACCAGATAGTAGACGCTCGACGTCAAGCCCTGGTACATACCGGCCGCGGACGGCACGACACCGGCCGCGGCAAACGGCACGATCAGGTAGCCCACCTGGCCGATGCTGGAGAATGCCAGCAGACGCTTGACATTGCGCTGTGCGAGACCGCCGACATTGCCAACGATCATCGTGATGGCGGCCAACCATCCGAGCAAGGGCCACCACTGCGGCGTCTGCTGCCCGAACGCCGTGAGCAGCAGGCGGAAAGTCAGCGCAAGCACGGCAGCCTTGGAAACGACGGCGAGATAAGCCGTGACGGGTGTCGGCGCGCCTTCGTACACGTCGGCCGTCCACTGGTGAAAGGGGGCGACGGACATCTTCACGCCGACGCCGGTCACAATGAGGACGAGCGCCACGTACAGCAGAGCCGGCGTGGTGACCCACGTGCTCTGCAGATTGGCCGCAATTGCCAGAAGCTGCGTCGTGCCCGCCAGGCCATACACAAAGGATAGCCCATACAGGATCAAAGCGGAACCGATCGAACCGATCACGAGGTATTTGATGCCGCCTTCGGCGGATCGCAGGCTGCCGCGGTACATGGCCACCAACACATAGGATGAGATGGACAGCAGTTCAAGCCCGATGTAGAGCGTCACGAGATCGCTTGCGGCGGTCAGGATCAGGGCACCGACGGTGGCAAACAGCATCATGTACGAGTATTCAAACGGCAATTCCCGCTTCTTTGCCGCGCCGATGGCGAGCAGCAGGACGAGCGCGCAGGCCAGCAGAATGAGCAGCATGAAGATGCTGCTAAAATCATCGACGGTGACGGTCGCGGCCTGCGCAGCGTAGAAACTGTGAAGGCGGGTGGCCGCAACGATCCCGGCCGCCACGGTGCCCGCCAGGGACAGCCACGGCGTCACGCGCCGCGCGCGCGGCGCAACGGCGAACTCAATGATCATGACGAGAAACGCCGCAGCGGTGAGCACGACCTCCGGTCCGAGCGCCCGCCAGACATCGGTGAATGTGATGAACGATTGCGCAGTCAAGCGCGTCAACCCCCTATCCGTCCGGCGATCGATTGAACCGTCGCATGCACGACATCGCCAAGGACACTCGGGTAAACCCCGATCAGGATGACCAGCGCCACGAACACCGCCATCGGGACGTATTCGACCGGCCGCGCATCGGCCAGCTGGTCGTACTCGGTCCGTTGTGGACCGAAAGTGGTGCGTTGCATGGCATAGAGCAGGTAGAGCGCCACGAGGATCATGCCGAGCGTCGCCACCGCCGCGAGCCACGGGAAGGTGGCGAAGCTGCCGACGAACAGCGAGAATTCGCTGATAAAGCCGGACATTCCGGGCAGTCCGACGGACCCGAGCACGGCGACGAGCAGGACGCCGCCAATGACGGGCAGCGATTTGGAGAGGCCGCCCAGATTCCTGATCTCGAATGTCTTGGTCCGGTCAGCCTGCGCTCCCACCGCGTAGAACAGCAGCGCGGTGAGCAGGCCGGACGAAACCAGCATGAAAACGGCGCCCTGCAGGCCCGCCGCCTGCAGGGATGCGATGGCGAGCAGAACAAGGCCCATGTGGCTGATGCTGGAAAAGGCGATCAGGCGCCGCCAGTCTTTTTGTGCCAGGGCCACAAGGGCGCCGTACAGGATACTGATCACGCCGAGCAGCCCCGTGAGCCACGCGAAGTCCTGCAACCCCCGGGGAAGCAGTTCGACCGCGAAGCGCAGCAGGACGTAGAGGCCGATTTTCATCAACGCGCCGCCGATCAGCATGTTGGTGCCCGTGTCCGCCTGCTCGTGCGCATCGGGAAGCCACGTGTGAAACGGCACAAACGCCTCCTCGACGAGCACGGCGAGCAGAAAAACAAGATACAGCACGTTCTGCGCGGCAACGGGCAGGTGGAACTTGCCCGCCTCGCCGATCAACTGCGGAATTGACAGGCTGAGAAAGTCCGGCGCAAAGGGCAGATAAACCTGCATGCTCGCAATCTCCGCCTGCGCAGCATACGCATACGCCAGACCGATGAATCCGGCGAGCAGAACCACGCTGGCCAGGCCCCGGTAGATAAGGAACTTGGTCGCTGCGTAACGCCGCCGTTCATTGCCCCAGACTCCGATCAAAAAGTAGGTCGCCACAAGCGTCGCTTCAAGAAAGAAGAAAAACGTGAACAGATCGGTTGCCGCGAATACCCCATAGAGACCCGCCGTCAGAAGCAATTGCCAGAAGTAGTGCTCCTTCACCCGGTCATGCACAAAATGGCTGCGCAACGACGCCATCAGGCCCACAACGCCCGTCAGCAGGATGAGCGGCATGGAGATGCCGTCGGCGCCAAAGGCGAAACGGATGAGCAGCGGGCTCGCGCCGTAAGCGTTCGCCACCGTAAGCCACGTCGCGGCAAAAGGGAACTGGAACAGCGCTACGCCCCTGTTGAAGCTGACATAGGCGGCGAGCGCGAACAGCAACGCCAGCAGTTGTGCGGTAAAGCTCACGCCGCGGACAGTGGACGCGGCCCGGCGCGGCAAGAAAAGTACGAACACGGCGGCCAGCACCGGCAGGAGAACGACCAGAAGGAGTGCATTGTTCACGTCAGAGCACACCTCCGATCCCTGCGGCGACAAGCAACAGAATCGCCAGGCCAAATACGGTGATGAGCCCGTACGTCTGGATCTGGCCAGTGTTGCCATAGCGCAGGCCCGTCCCGCCCGTCAAGACGCCACCGCTCACCAGGCGGACAAATCCGTCGACGATCCAGCGGTCGACCATGTCAAGCGCCTCGGCAACAGCGCGGACCGGTCTAGTGACGATCATGTCGTAGATCTCGTCAAAGTAAAATTTGTTGAAGCTGAGCCTGTACAGGACGCCGGACCGCTGCGCCATGCGCTCAGCGCGACCGGGCGCCCCGTAGGCGTAGTAGGCGAGCCCAATCCCCGCCAGGCCGACCAGGGCGGACACGACCATGAGTCCCACGTTGACTCCGGGATCATAGCCCACCGCGCCGCGATCCTGAAGGAAATTGCCGATGTAGGGCGCCCACGGGGCGTTAAAGAAGCCCGCGACCGTCGCGAGAATGGCGAGCGCCACGAGCGGAACGGTCATGGCGAGGCCGCCTTCGTGCGGATGCCTGTCCCCCTTGTACGACCCGCCGAAAGCGAGAAAGTATACACGGAAGATGTAAAATGCGGTGCAGAACGCGGCGATCAGGCCGAGCGCGTAGAGCAGGTAGTTGCCGGAGGAAAATGCGGCCGAGAGAATCTCGTCTTTCGACCAGAAGCCGGCAAATGGCGGAATGCCGGAGAGCGCGAGCGCGCCTGCCAGGAACGCGGCGTTGGTCAGCGGCATGAGCTTGCGCAGGCCGCCCATTTCAAACAGGTCCTGCGTGTCGACCGCGTGGATCACGCTGCCGGCGGCGAGAAACAGGAGCGCCTTGAAAAAGGCGTGCGTCATCAGGTGGAAGATGCCCGACACGTAGGCGCCGATGCCAAGCGCGAGCATCATGTAACCGAGCTGTGAGACGGTCGAATAGGCGATGACGCGCTTGATGTCGCGCTGCGTGAGGCCGATCAGCGCGGCCAGGATGGCGGTGAAGCCGCCCACTGCCGCCACCGTGGCGCTCGCCGCGGGCGACGCCTGAAAAAGCGGGAACATGCGCGCCACGAGATAGACACCCGCCGCCACCATCGTCGCCGCGTGAATGAGGGCGGATACCGGCGTCGGACCCTCCATGGCGTCGGGCAGCCAGACGTGCAGCGGGAATTGCGCCGATTTGCCGATCGCGCCGATGAACACAAGCAGCGCGGTCAGCGTGACGAACGCGCCTGGGGCCATACCCCAGGGAAGCGAGTGAACGCCTGCTCCGATCAGCCCATGCGCGCTAAACAGCAGGGCGGGAGCCCCGTGAGGCGACGTGTACGGCGATGAAACCGGCTGTCCGTAAAAGATGGTGCGAAAGTTCATTGTATGAAATCCGAGATACAGCAGAATCATGCCGACAAAGAGTCCGACATCGCCGATGCGCGTGACGATGAACGCCTTTTTGGCCGCCGCCGCCGCTTCCGGCTTGAAATACCAGAAGCCGACCAGCAGGTAGGAGCACACGCCGACCAGTTCCCAGAAGATGTAGAATTCAAGCAGGTTAGATGTGATGACAAGACCCAGCATGGCGAAGACAAACAGGCTCAGATACTGGTAAAAACGCGCGAAACGGGTGTCGCCGTGCATATAGCCGCGCGAGAAAAGCAGCACGAGCGCGCTGACAAAACTGACCATCACAAGCATCAGCGCGTTGAGGCTCGTGACCTCGAAACCGAAGGAAATCGTTGTGCCGCCCAAAGCCAGCCAGGGGAATGTGACGGCGGGCTGTGGGCCGCTCGCGGCGACCTGGATCAGGATCGCCAGAGAAATCACGAACGAAACCGCGACCGCGAGAACGGCGACCGAAGTCACCGCATTCTCCTTCAGACGGCGTCCGCCGATCAGGAGAATGACATAGGCGGCCAGCGGCAATACCGGGACGAGCCACGCGAGTCCTGTCATACGATCACCTTTCTGAATCCGGCGCCGCCGATGAAGGCGGCCGGACAAATAGATCTGGCCCTCACCATTTCATGGTGGCGGCGTCCTTGACGTCCGCACTGTTGCGCATGCGGAAAAACGCGAGCAGAATCCCCAGGCCGACGGCGACCTCCGCCGCTCCGAGCGCGATGATGAAAAGGGCGAACACCTGTCCGGCGACGTGCGGCGTCTTGCCGAAATGGGCAAATGCCACAAGATTGATGTTCGCGGCGTTGAGCATCATCTCCAGCGAGATGAGCACGATGATCAGGTTGCGCTTGGTGAGCGCGCCGTACGCCCCGATCGCAAACAAAATGGCCCCCAGGGCGAGAAACGGTTGCAAGGCCACGTGTCAGTCCTCCTTCCGGGCGATCACGACCGACCCGACGAGCGCCGCGGTCAGGACGAGCGACACCAGTTCAAACGGGATTGTGTACGTGTGGTAGAGCGACTGGGCAATGAGCGCGACGGTCGACTGCTTGTACGGATCGACCGCGCTCTGGCTGTAGGGCCAGGATGTGCCGCGCAGCACGAGCAGCATGACCCCGGCGAATACGACGACGCCGAGCAGCGTGATCAGGCTGCGCCCGCTGCTCGCCTCCGGGCTCTCCGTGTCGTCGCCCTTTTGTGTGAGCATGAGCGCAAAGACCATCAGGATCGTGATCGCACCCGCGTAGACAAGCACCTGCGCCATGCCGACAAAATCGGCGCCAAGCAGGATGAAGATCCCCGCCACGCCGAGAAACACGCCCGCCAAGGCAAGGGCCATGTGCATCACCTTGGTGAGCGTCATGAGCATGACACCGGAAGCGATGATGAGCAGCGCCAGCAAAAAGAACGCGACAGTCTGGCCAGTGAGCGGCATGCCGAAGAACATCACCCCTTCCCTCCCTTGACAGGATCTGCGCCTGCGGCCACCTGTTCAGTATTTGGACCGGCATGCTCCGCCAGGGACTTCTGATGGCTGCCGAACTCTCCGAGATGGTTGGCGTACAGCCACTCCATGTCCTTGTACAGCTCGTCGCGCGTATACGCCGCGAGTTCAAACCGCGGCGTCATAAGAATCGCCTCGGTCGGACAGACCTCGACGCAAAGGTCGCACAGGATGCAGATCTCGAAGTTGATGTCGTAGGTGTCGATGCGCAGCTTTTTGTCCTCATTGCGCGTGCCGGACAACGAGATGCAGTCGGTCGGACAGATGCGCGCACACTGGTTGCAGACAATGCACAGTTCGGGAATGAATTGATGGATGCCGCGGTAGCGTTCCGGCATGTTGATGCGAACATCGGGATACTGCAGCGTAACTTTCTTCTTTGTCATCTGGCCGAACGTCACGCCAAGTCCCTTGAAGATCCCGAACATAAAGACCACCTCCACGCAGGAAAATACGGTCCCCGTTTCAACCGATGAGCGAGAGCGCGCCGGTCAGGACAACATTGAATAGCGCGATAGGAATCAGCACTTTCCAGGCGAAGCTCATGAGCTGGTCGCCGCGCATCCGCGGCATGGTCGCCCGGACCCAGAACAGGAAGAAGATGATGGCGCTCGTCTTGATCGCGAACCACAGCCAGGACGGCAGGAACGGACCGGACCAGCCGCCGAGAAACAGTGTCGTTGCCAGAGCCGAGATGGCAAACACGTACACGTACTCGGAGAGCATGAAAAACGCGAACCGAAATCCCGAGTACTCGGTGAAATAGCCGGCCACGAGCTCGGATTCCGCTTCCGGCAGGTCGAACGGCGTGCGGTTCAACTCCGCGATCGCGGCGATCAGGAAAACAACAAAGCCGATGATCTGCGGGATGATGTACCAGCCGAAACGATCCGTCGACTGATGCTGCACGATCGTGACGAGGTTCAGCGAGCCGGCCAGCATCACGACGCCGAGCACCGAGAGGCCAAGCGGGATCTCGTAGCTGATCATCTGCGCTGCCGACCGCATGCCGCCCATGAGCGAGTACTTGTTGTTGGACGCCCATCCGGCCATGACGACGCCCAGGATGGTGATGGAACTGAGCGCAATGTAGTAGAGCAGCCCCACGTTCAGATTTGCGGTAAAAATGTGGGACGCGGTGTACGGGATGACCGCCAGCACCATGAAGGACGGGACAAAGGCGATGACCGGGGCCACAAGAAATAGTGCGCGGTCCGCGTTGGCCGGGATGATATCCTCCTTGATCAGCAGCTTGAGCACGTCGGCGACAGACTGCAGAAGGCCGAGCGGACCGACCCGGTTCGGCCCGATGCGCCCCTGCATCCAGCCGATGACCTTCCGTTCAAAATAAATCAGGTACGTGACGATGCCGAGCACAATCGCGAGCACAACCACACAACCGATCAGCATGCCGAGCAGTGTGAGCGGGCTGAGCGGATGATTTTGCCAGGAAAACATCAGGCGTCCACCTCCCCGAGCACGATGTCGACTGCGCCGAGAATCGCGATCATGTTCGCCATGCTCTGGCCGATCAGCAGTTTGCGCAGGATCTGCAGATTGACGAACGACGGGCGCCGCAGCTTGAGGCGATACGGCTTATCCTTCCCGTCGGAGACGAGGTACACGCCAACCTCTCCGCGCGCGCCCTCGATGCCGCGATAGTATTCGCCGGCCGGCACGCGGACCAGCTTCGGCACCTTGCCGATGACCGGGCCGTCCGGAACGCGTTTTACCGCTTGGGCGACGATGTGTAAAGACTGCTCGATCTCCTGCAGATGGATGAAGTAGCGGTCAAAACAGTCACCGTTTTTACCGACGGGAACCTCCCAGTCAAACTGG
>JAKACR010000336.1 GCA_021821225.1 Bacillota bacterium
CATGGCTGGCGCCCTCGGACTCGCGTGGCTGGCGGACATCCTGTTCGCGGACGCCGTCCTGTCGCCGAGCGGAACCGCCAACATCTATCTGTCTTCGACTGCCAGGGTCCTCTTTGCCTGGACGCGAACGGGCACCTTTTTCCCGCTCTTTAAGCGCGTCTCGGCCCGTACTGGCGTCCCGCGGCCCGCTCTCTGGCTGTCGTTTATCCTGGCCATTTTCTGGACCCTGCCCTTCCCGACGTGGGGTCAACTGGTGGGGGTCGTGTCATCCGCGACGGTCCTGACGTACATTATCGGCCCGATCTCGGCAGCGGCGTTTCGCCGCACGGCGCCTGACATGCACCGTCCGTTCCGGTTGGGCGGAATGTCGGTCATTGCGCCGCTCGCGTTCATCATCGCCACTCTCATCATCTACTGGACGGGCTGGACCATCGACAGCTGGCTGCTCGGCACACAGATGGTCGTCTGGTTTGTTTATGTCGGGATTTCCCGCGTCATGCCGAAGGACAGGGTGTCCTTTGAACAGCAGGTCCACTCGTCCGTATGGCTCGTGGTCTTCTACGCGGGACTGTGGCTGCTGTCGCACTTCGGCAGTTCGGCGTTCGGCGGTCTCAACACCATCGCCGGTCCGTGGGATCAGATCCTGGTCGCCGTCTGGGCGGTGATCTGTTATTATTGGGGCGTTTCCAGCGCACTTCCGACTTCAAACATCCAGAACGAAGAAGCGGAAGAAACGATCGACGGCGCTGTCTCCAGTCTGTGACCCAAGTCCGTGTCACGCTGCAAAACTCCGGAGAACGATTGAGGCGCCAGCGTTTTTCGCTGGCGCCTCTCTCCGTCTCTACAGGAGCCTCCCCACGTGCAGGATGGACTCGCGACCCGCATCTCACGCACACGCATTACCCGCGGCCAATCTGCTCCCGGACGACGCGCGCCCTCCGCCCTAGCCGATGACAGCCAGCAGGTCCCCGACCTGGACCGCATCCCCCACCTGCACCGCGATTTCGTTAACCGTCCCGTCCTGCGCCGCCTGCACCTGCACTTCCATCTTCATGGCCTCCGTGACGAGCAGAAACTGGCCTGCCTTGACCGCGTCGCCTTCCTCCACGTTGATGCTGACCACGGTCCCGGAAATGGATGCGCCAACCTCGCCGTCCTTGGCCGGATTCGCCTTGCGCCGCCTCGCCGCCACCTGGCCCTGCGCCTGGTCCACCACTTCGACCTCGCGCGGCTGTCCGTTGAGTTCAAAAAACACGACCCGCGTCCCGTCCGGCCGCAGGGCCGAGACCGAAATCAGCTTGATCATCAGCGTCTTGCCCGGCGCGATGTCGACCGCCACCTCTTCCCCCGGTTTCAGCCCGTAAAAGAATGTCAGCGTGTCAAGCACGGACAGGTTGCCGTAGCGGTTTTGCGTCGCTGAAAACTCGGTGAAGACCTGAGGAAACAGCGCATAGGAGATCACGTCCTGCGACGATGGTTCCCGCCCGATTTCGCGCGCCAACTGTGTCGTCAATTCACCGAAATCAGTCGGCTCAAGCGACGCGCCCGGTCGGTCGGTCAATGGCTTGCGTCCCTTTAGCACCGCGCGCTGCAGCCACTCCGGGAACCCTCCAGGCGGCTGCCCCATGTTCCCCATGAAGTAATCGACCACCGACCCCGGATAATCAAACTCCTTCGCCCGCTGCCGCAGTTCATCCGTACTGAGATTGTTTTGTACGAGAAAGAGCGCGAAGTCGCCCACCATCTTCGACGACGGCGTCACTTTGACAATGTCGCCGAGCATGTCGTTCACGGCGCGGTACACCTGCTTCACTTCGCCGAAGCGGTGACCAAGCCCCATCGACTCCGCCTGTTTCTGCAGATTCGTGTACTGACCGCCGGGCATCTCGTGTTCATAGATGTCCGCCGCCCCGCCCTGCAACTGTCCGCTCTCAAACGAGTGATACATCTCGCGCACGCCGGAAAAATACTCCGTCAGCAGGTGCAGACTCTCCAGCCGCACGCCGGAGTCTCGCTTCGAGCCCGCAAATGCTGCCGCGACGGCCGTCGAGCTCGGTTGCGACGTGAGTCCCGACATGGAACTCACCGCCACGTCCGCGATGTCCAGTCCCGCCTCCGCCGCCTTCATGATGCTCGCCACGCCCGTCCCCGCCGTGTCGTGCGTGTGCATGTGGATGGGCAATCCGACGTGTTCCTTGAGCGCCTTCACCAGTTCATACGCCGCCAAGGGCTTGAGCAGTCCCGCCATGTCCTTGATGGCCAGAATCTGCGCGCCTGCGCGCTCAAGTTCCCTGGCAAGGTCAACGTAGTATTGCAGCGAGAACTTCGTGCGCGTCGGGTCCAGAATGTCGCCCGTGTAGCAGATCGCCGCTTCCGCGACCTTCCCGCGCTCGCGCACGCGCTCGATGGACAGCGTCATGTTCGGCAGCCAGTTGAGGCTGTCAAAGATGCGAAACACGTCGATGCCCGCTTCGGACGCCTCGTCGATAAAGCGGCGCACGACATTGTCCGGGAAATTCCTGTATCCCAGCGCATTGGCGCCGCGCAGCAGCATCTGGAAGAGCACGTTCGGTATGCGGGCGCGCAGCAGCGCCAAGCGTTCCCACGGGTCTTCGCGCAGGTACCGCATGCACGTGTCAAACGTCGCGCCGCCCCACATCTCGAGCGAAAACAGTTGCGGCGTCTCATGCGCGATCACCTCGGCAATCCGCACGAAGTCATACGTGCGCATGCGCGTGGCGAGCAGCGACTGGTGGGCGTCGCGCAGCGTGGTGTCGGTCAACCACAGACGTCCGTCCGCGCGGATGTGGTCGACCAGACCCTGTACGCCTTGCGCCAAAAGGATGTCCCGCGTCCCGGGAGCCGGGTGGTCCTCCACGCGATACGACGGAATCCGCGGGAATCGCGGTGCGGGCTTTTTCGCACCCGGCTTCACGCCCTCCGTGCCATTGACCGTCACGTCCGCAATGTACTGCAGCAGCTTTGTCCCGCGGTCCAGCCGCTTGCGAAACACGAGCAATTCCGGATGCGTCTCGATCATCCGCACGGTGTAGCGGCCGCTGCGAAACTCCTCGTGCTGGATCACATTGTCGAGAAACGGAATGTTCGTCTTGACGCCGCGGATGCGAAACTCGGCGAGGGCCCTGTGCATCTTGCGCACCGCCGCGTCAAAATTCAGCGCCCAGACGGACACTTTCTCGAGCAACGAATCGTAGTACGGCAGAATGCGCGCGCCGCT
>JAKACR010000034.1 GCA_021821225.1 Bacillota bacterium
GCAACAACTCCTCTCTTTTCATGACGATGCGCCTCCTCGAATGAATTCCTGACTACATTCTCTCAGTGGTGGCGCGTTGCCGGAAGGTGTGGAGGATTTGACGCTTACGATTGTCGGGGGAATAGAGCGATGGTGGATGGCATGGCGGCACAGCAGTCGGGGACGCGGCGCGGACTGCCGGACTTTCGCGAGCGATGGGATCACTTGAAGAACTTTGGGACCAGTTTTGACTTGTTCAGCATCTCCGCGAATGATTCCTCATCTTCGGCTGGAGCGAAGAGTTCGGCGAAACTCTTCTCATCTTCTTCCTTCTGTTTGCGTTCGTTCTGATTGCGTTCGTCGCGCCGGTTCAGGGGACGCTTGGCAGTATCGGCGGAACGGGCGCTTTGCGCGTCGTTGTCGACCGTCTGTTTGGGCGTAACCCGTTCTTTGAGGCGCTGCAGGGCGGACAGCGTGTCGGCTCCCAGATGCTGTCCGAGCGTGAGGGGATCCGCCGCGTCCAACCGGACGGGCGCCCCCCTGTTTTCCCCGTTTCGTCGTCCGGCTCTCGCTCCCGCAGGACGGCGGTCGTCTCCGCCTCCCGGACCGGCGGTATCCGCGTTCGGGTTGTCCGCTTGATTGTTTCTTTCTCCGCTTGAAGCGGCGTTCCGGTGGATGCGCCGCCGCTTTTTCCGTCCGTTTCGCACACCGCGCGGGTCGCCGTGGCGCACATCCTCCCGTTCAAGCTGGACATGCCCCGCTTTCACCAGTTCATCAAGAACGAGATCGGGCGCGCTCGTGACCAGAAAGATCTCCTGAACGGCCGTTGTCGTCTTGGCGAGCAATTTTACGCCGTTGTCCGTGAAATACTGGAACGTCAGCGTCTCGCGGTAACTTTTCGAAGGCGAGATGGTCCCCGTGAGAATGGAATCAATTTCATCCATTTCGGCGATCTGGCGCAATTCCTTGCCGAAATCGCCGATGATGGTGTGCATGATCTTCAATTTACCATCGCGGCGTCTCATGTCGGCCAAGGCGACGCGCCTCCCATCCACCAGCATGTAAGAATCCGGAGTTGATCTGTAAGAGATCGTTCAAAAAGAGCCGAGAGAACCCTACAACCGGCTCAGGACGCGGCGCACGCCGTCGGCGGACTTGTGGAGCGCTGCGCGCTCGTCATCTGTCAGTTCGATCTCGACCACCTTTTCCACGCCGTTGCGCCCGAGCATGACCGGAACGCCGAGGAACAGGTCGCTGATGCCGTATTGGCCTGTCACATAAGCGGAGCAGGGCAGAATGCGGCGCTTGTCCCGGATGATCGATTCGATCATCTGCACGATGGAAGCTCCCGGCGCATAGTAGGCGCTGCCAGTTTTCAGGTAGTTGACAATTTCCGCGCCGCCCTGGCGCGCACGCTGGACGATGCGGTCAATCGTCGCCTGATCCAGCAGTTTTTCGATCGGAATGCCGCTGACGTATGAATAGCGCGCCAGAGGCACCATGTCGTCGCCGTGCCCTCCGAGCACGAAAGCCGTCACATCTTCAAATGAGACGCCGAGTTCAAGCGCAATGAACGTCCGGAAGCGCGCTGAATCAAGCACGCCGCCGAGGCCGATGATGCGCTGGGCGGGGAAACCGCTCTCCCGGAAAGCGATCTGCGCCATGACATCGGAAGGGTTGGTGACGAGCACGATATGCGCGTCGGGCGACCGGGAGGCCACTTCCCGCACAACCTGCCGGATGACCTTCACATTCGTGTCGACGAGATCGTCGCGGCTCATGCCCGGCTTGCGAGCGATGCCGGCCGTGATCACGATCACGTCCGAACCTTCTGTGTCATCGTAATTGTTGCTGCCGATGATGCGACTGTCAAACCCCTCCAGCGGGGCGGACTCCTGCATGTCCAGGGCCTTTCCCTGTGGGACCCCCTCAACGATGTCCGTCAGTACGATATCGCCCAGTTCTTTTAGCGCCGCGTACTGCGCTACCGTTGCACCGACATTGCCCGATCCGACAACGGTGATCTTGGGGCGTTTTCTCATCATGCCGTCACTCTCCAGAAAACAGATTGTACAGCGCGTGTCCGTCCTTCTGCACGTCTCCTAGCTTACGAAAAGCGGTGCGCGATTTCAACTGCGCCAAGCTTTGGCGCACCAAGCTTTGGCGGACCCTGTGCTATACTGGACATAGCAGGAAACAAGGCGAGGCGATTGCCGTGGACAGTGGATCCTCCCGGACCGGAGCGCCGACGGGGAGCAGGACCGAATTCCGGACAGCCTCCGGAATTCCGGTCGAACGGGTGTACGGGTCTTCTCCCGACAGTCCTGAACGCGCGAATTACGTGAAGCGGCTCGGAGATCCGGGGGAGTATCCGTTCACGCGCGGCGTTCAACCAACGATGTACCGGGGAAAACTGTGGACGATGCGCCAGTATGCCGGATTTGGATCCGCGCGGCAGACCAACGAACGATTCCGCTTTCTCCTGTCGCAAGGGCAGACGGGACTGTCGACCGCCTTCGACCTGCCGACGCAGATTGGCTACGATGCGGATCATCCGCTTGCGCGCGGTGAGGTGGGGAAAGTCGGCGTCTCCATCTCTTCACTTCGGGAAATGGAACAGTTGTTTGAAGGGATTCCCCTTGACCAGGTGACGACATCCATGACGATCAACGCGCCAGCGAGCGTGCTCCTGGCCATGTACATCGCTGTGGGAGAAAAACAGGGCGTGCCTTCCGGGAAGTTGGCCGGAACAATCCAAAACGACATTTTGAAAGAGTATGTGGCGCGGGGCACGTATATTTTCCCACCCAAGCCGTCGATGAGACTCATCACCGACGTGATTTCCTACTGTGCCCTGCACCTGCCGCGCTTCAACACGATCAGCATCAGCGGATATCACATGCGCGAGGCGGGATCGACGGCTGTGCAGGAGGTCGCTTTTACGCTGGCCAACGCGCGCGCCTATGTGGACGCCGCGCTGGAAGCTGGGCTCGCGATCGACGAGTTCGCTCCGCGGCTGTCGTTTTTCTACAACGCGCACAATGATTTCTTTGAAGAGGTAGCGAAGTTTCGCGCGGCCCGCCGCATGTGGGCGCGCATGATGCGCGAGGAGTACGGCGCGCGCGACCCGCGCTCATGGCAGATGCGCTTCCACACGCAGACGGGGGGCTCAACTCTCACCGCGCAGCAGTCGGATAACAACGTGGTGCGCGTCACGCTGCAGGCGCTGGCGGCCGTCTTGGGCGGCACGCAGAGCCTGCACACGAACGCGCGCGATGAGGCGCTCGCTCTGCCTTCGGAGGATGCGGCGCTCATCGCCCTGCGGACGCAGCAGATCATCGCCCATGAGAGCGGTGTGACGGACACGGTGGATCCGCTCGGCGGCTCTTATTACGTCGAAGCTCTGACCGACGAGGTGGAGCGGCTGGCTCTGGCCTATCTGGAACAGATAGGCCAGAGGGGCGGAGCGGTCGCGGCCATTGAACAGGGATTCATGCAGCGCGAGATCCAGCGTGCGGCGTACGAGACGCAGGTCGCCGTGGAGCAAGGGCGGCAGATCGTCGTCGGGGTCAATGCGTTCACGCTGACCGACGAACCTGCGCCAACCGTGCTCCGGGTGGGCGGCGATGAACTGGAGCAGGCGGCGCGAAAAGCGCTGGGCGAGTTGCGCGGCGCGCGCGCGGCGGACAGCGTGGCGACCGCGTTGCGCGATCTGCGCAACGCGGCGGCGGGAGACGCGAACCTTATGCCGTTCATCCTGGATGCGGTGCGCGCGTACTGTACACTTGGCGAAATATGCGATGTCTTGCGCGGAGTGTTCGGAGAATACCGGCCCGGCCGTTTCTGATCCGGCGACTGGCTGTGTATTTTCAAGAGACGCCCATGGCGCCCCGGCGCGCGAGAAGGGGATGGATGGGCCGATATACGACAAGTATCTCAGAGCTGGAGGGATGGTTGTGGATGGGCCGATTCGCGTGCTGGTCGCCAAGCCCGGACTGGACGGCCATGACCGGGGTGCGCTGGTGGTCGCGCAGGGATTGCGCGACGCCGGAATGGAGGTCATCTATACCGGATTGCGCCAGAGCGCGGAGCAGATCGTGCGCGCCGCGCTTGACGAGGATGTGGACTGCATCGGCCTCTCGTCGCTGTCCGGCGCGCACATGGCGCTGTTTTCCGCCGTACTCGACGAGCTGCGCCGCGCCGGAGGAGAGGATATCCTGGTCATCGGCGGGGGAGTGATCCCGCCGGACGATGCGGCGGAGTTGAAGCGACGCGGTCTCGCCGCAGTATTCACGCCCGGAAGCGCGATTCGCGACATGGCCGATTTCATCCGCAAGAACGTGCGGCGCCCGTCCGCCGCGCCCGTTTCGCCTGCGGCTCTCGATCACGTCGGCATCGCGGTGGAGAGCATTGCCGAGGCGCTGCTGCTGTATGGACGGCACTTTGGCTTTCGCGTGGAGGCGCAGGAGGAGCTTCCCGCGCAAAACGTGAGAGTCGCGCTGCTTCGCGCGGGCGATGTGCACCTTGAACTGCTGGAATCGCTTTGCGACGACAGCCCGGTGGCCAAATTTCTGCGGACACACGGCCCCGGACTGCACCATCTTGCTTACCGTGTGGACGATGTCGCCAAGTGGCTGGCGCGGGCCAAGGCAGACGGGATGCGGGTGCTGGACGAAACGCCGCGTCCGGGGGCGGGACATCGGCTCGTCGGCTTTGTTCATCCGAAGGGCGTTCACGGTGTATTGACTGAATACTGCCAGGTGGTTGAAGATCATTGAAGCGTGACAATGGAGAACAGACCATGGATGAACTGCTGAACGCTCTTGAAGACCGGCGGCGCCGCATCATGCGCGGGGGCGGCGACAGGCGGATCCTCGCGCAGCACGATAAGGGCAAGTACACCGCCCGCGAACGGATTGAACTGCTGCTCGACGAAGAAACGTTCCGGGAGATCGGAGTGTTCATCGAACAACAGAAGGCAGGCGAGGGATTTGCGGCGGCCGATGCGCCCGCGGAAGGGGTCGTGACGGGCTGCGGCCTAGTGGATGGCCGCCTAGTGTACGTGTTCGCGCAGGATTTCACTGTGTACGGCGGGGCGCTCGGCGAATTGCACGGCCAGAAGATCGCCCGCCTGATGGATCTGGCGGCGAAAACGGGCGCTCCGATCGTCGGATTGAACGATTCGGGCGGAGCCCGCATCCAGGAGGGTGTGGCGGCGCTCGACGGGTATGGACACGTGTTTTACCGCAATGCGATCTACAGCGGTGTGATCCCGCAGATCAGCGTGATCATGGGACCGTGCGCGGGAGGGGCCGTGTACAGTCCGGCCATCACGGATTTTATTTTCATGGTGGAAAAAACCAGCCAGATGTTCATCACTGGACCCAAGGTGATCGGCACGGTGACGGGGGAGGCGATTTCTGCGGAAGAACTGGGCGGCGCGAGTGTCCATTCGGCGATGAGCGGCGTGGCGCATTTTATCGCCGGTACAGAGGAAGCGGCGCTTGCGAGCGTGCGGCGGCTCCTGTCCTACCTGCCGCAGAACCATCGCGAACGGCCGCCCGCCCGTCCGCGTTCCGGCAGCGACATGGCGCCGGACGAGGAGTTGCTGCGCATCGTGCCGACGCATTCCGCCAAAGTGTACGATGTGCTCGACCTGGTGCGACGCATCGTCGACGACCGGGAGTTTCTTGAGGTATCGCCGAATTTTGCGCGCAATGCGGTGGTGGGGTTCGCGCGGCTTGACGGGCAGTCGGTCGGGATCGTCGCCAATCAGCCGAAATACCGCGCCGGAGGTCTCGATATCGATTCGTCCGACAAGATCGCGCGCTTTATCCGGTTTTGCGATTCGTTCAACATCCCGCTCATCACCTTCGAGGATGTGACCGGGTTCATTCCCGGCGTATCGCAGGAACACCGGGGGATCATCCGGCATGGCGCAAAGATCCTGTTTGCGTACAGCGAGGCGACGGTGCCGAAGATCACGGTGGTCGTCCGCAAGGCGTACGGGGGGGCGTATGTCGCGTTGAATTCCAAGGCGATCGGAGCGGATGTGGTGCTGGCTTGGCCGACCGCGGAGATTGCGGTCATGGGACCGGAAGGCGCCGCGAACATCATCCATGCGCGCGAGATCGCAGGGAGTGACGATCCGGTTGCGGCGCGCGAGCAAAAGATCCACGAGTACCGTGAGCGTTTTGCCAATCCGTACATCGCGGCGGCGGCGGGCATGGTGGACGACGTGATCGATCCGCGCGAAACGCGGCGCAAACTGGCAGAATGGATGAACATCCTGCGCGACAAGGAGGAGGTCCGGCTGCCGAAAAAACACGGCAACATTCCGCTTTGAACGCGGAGACAAACGGTGTGGGTATTTTTCTTTGTCCGTACCGCCTCTGACGACGGAGAGGAGATAGTGTACAGAGTGGAGACGCGCATCACAGTCGACGAAGAGCGCCTCATAGCAGATTTCATGACGCTGGTGTCCATCGCGAGCCATTCGCGTGAAGAGGCGCATGTGGCATCGTACATTCGCGGAGCTGTCGAGGAATTGGGATTCGCGGTGATGGAGGACAATGCGGCGACGGAAGTGGGCGGAACGAGCGGCAACCTGATCGTGCGGGTTCCGGGCGACGAGAGCAAGCCTGTCGTTTTGCTCATGGCGCATATGGATACTGCCGTGCCCGGTCAGGGGGTGCGGCCGATGCGCAAAGGGGACCGGATCACAAGCGATGGCAAGACCGTTCTGGGAGCCGACGACAAAGCGGGAATCGCCGGCTTGCTGCATCTCATGCGGGCGCTGGCCGCCGGTGCGGTCGGGCCTCATCCGCCGCTTGATATTGTCTTCACCGTCTGCGAAGAGATCGGCCTGCTTGGCGCCAAGGCGTTGAAACGGGAATTGCTGCGGGCTTCGTACGGCTTTGTCTTTGACTCCGACGGTGATATTGGACTGGTGGTGGTGGGCAGCCCTGCACAGGCCAAGTTGCGGGCGGTTGTCCGCGGGCGCGCCGCGCACGCCGGCATCTCACCGGAAAAAGGCATCAGCGCCATCGAGATCGCGGCGGACGCGATCAGCGCCATGCCGCTCGGCCGGGTGGACGATGTCACCACGGCGAACATCGGAATGATCAAAGGCGGATTTGCGTCCAATATCGTATGTGACGCCGTGGAGCTTATCGGCGAGGTGCGCAGCAGCGATGAGACGCGCATGAAAGAGCAGCAGTCCGCCATGGTCGGCGCGCTGGAACGCGCCGCACAGCGCAGGGGCGGCGCCGCCGAGTGCGAATGGCTGGACAGCTACCCCGTTCTCTCCGTGCCGCGCGACTCATTTGTGCTGGGCGTGGTGGGCGCGGCGCTGGAGGACATCGGGATGCGGGCTGTTTTTGGCGCGACCGGCGGAGGTTCCGACGCCAATGTCGTGGCGGGCATGGGGATTCCCGTAGTGAATGTGGCGATTGGCTATCAGCAGATTCATACATTGGAAGAGTTCATTCTGTTGAAAGACCTGTGTAAGGCGGCGGAGTTGATGATCGCGATCGTACGCCGGTGCAACGGGAACACATGAAAAGGTCTGTCCGCAGACTGCGCGTGCAGGAGCACATCGACGAGTGGCGCTGCCGCAATGATTTCACCCTGGAGGGTTGCCGTTTGAAGGAAACGATGGTGCGGCGCGAGTACAAGTATAAAGGGCGCGTCGTGTCGCTGCGCGTGGACGGCGTGCGGCTGCACAACGGCCGGGAGGTCACGCGCGAAGTGGTCGAACATCCCGGCGCAGTGGCGATCCTGGCGCACCCGGAACTGGACAGGGTGCTTCTGGTGCGTCAGTTCCGCTATCCGCTTGGCGAGGAACTGCTCGAAATCCCGGCTGGAAAACTCGATCCGGGCGAAGCGCCGGATGCGGCCGCCGCGCGCGAGTTGCGCGAAGAGACGGGGTACCGGGCGCGACAGATGGAGTGGCTCATGACCTTTTATTCGACACCCGGTTTTTCCGATGAGCGGCTGCACCTGTACCGCGCGACAGACCTGACCCGGGGTTACGCACAACCGGATGACGACGAATTTGTGGAGTGCGGCGAATACAGTCGCGAGGAGGTGGAAGCGATGATCGGCGCCGGACGCCTTCACGACGCCAAGACGCTCATCGCGCTCCTGTGGTGGCTGGGCCGCGCATGATGTCGCGTTCCGGGCGGCCGTTGCAGGAGTACTATATTGACGGACATATCCATATCGGTCGCTCGCAAGCCGGGCATGCGGTGAAAATCTCCGCCGCGCCCGGCCTCACATTGCCGAATTTGCTGGAGACGGCGGCTTGCGTCAAGGGAATCGACATCGTCGGCGTGATCGACGCGGCGGCGACGCCCGTGCTGTCCGATCTCGACGTTCTGCTGCAAAAGGGAGAACTTGCGGAACAGCGGGATGGCGGATTTTTGTACAAGGAGCGCGTCACGCTGTTTGCGGGCGCGGAGGTGGAATTCGGCGGTCCGCGCGGCGGGGCGGCGCACTTTGGCGCATTTGCCCCTGACCGGCACTCGCTCGGCGAACTTGCCGCATGGCTGAAGGCGAGGCAGACGAATCCGGCGCTGTCGTCCCAGCGCGTCCGTGCGAGCCAGCCGTCTGAACTGGCGCGGCTTGTGCTCGGTTTTGATGGGTTGTTCATCGTCAATCACGCGTTCACGCCGCACCGCGGCCTGTACGGAAGTTGTGTCGCGCGCATGGAGGAAATGATCGCGCCCGAGCTGGTCAGTGCGGTCGAGCTGGGACTGTCGGCTGACACGGGGATGGCGGACTGCGTCGGCGAATTGTCCGGTTTTACGTTCGTCACGAACAGCGACGCCCATTCACTGCCGAAAATCGCCCGCGAGTACCATATCGCCGCGCTGGAGGCGCCGACCTTCACGGCTTATCGCCGCGCGCTTTCACGCAGCGGGGACGAGCGTGTGAGCGCGAATGTCGGTTTGTGGCCGCCACTTGGCAAGTACCACCGCGCCGCGTGCGCACAATGCGGCGCGGTGTGGCCGCTTGGCGCGAAAGCCTGCCCGGCGTGCGGCTGCGCGCGTTTGATCGGCGGCGTCAGCGAGCGATTGAAGGTTATCTCCGACCGGGCGGAGCCGCTTTCTCCCGCGCACCGTCCGCGTTACATCCATCACATCCCGCTGGAATGGATTCCCGGACTCGGTCCGAAACTGTACCGCCGCCTGCTTGACGCGTTCGGGACAGAGATGGCCGTCATGAACATCGCCACAGAGGCCGACCTCATTGCTGTGGCTGGCGCGCGTATGGCCAGCCTCATCGTACGCGCCCGCGACGGACGGCTTGCGCTTGAGAGCGGGGCGGGCGGTCGCTACGGAAAGGTCATGCCATAAGGTGTACAAGTCGAACCTCGATAAGAACGCGCCTCGATTAAGAACGTGTTTCGGAGTCGGCCGCCGCGAGCGAGATCGTCTATGCCGCTTCCGTCTGTCATAGGGTAGTGGCGGAGGCGATGCGCATGGCAGATCGGTTCCGCACGTTCCGCGCAGGGGGACCGGCTGTCGGAACAAGATCCGAGATTGGCCGTTCGCTGATGTTCTATGCGATCACCGATCTGGTGGGGACGGGAATCGGCGCGTGTCTGTTCCTGTCGTTGCCCACGGCGCTCCAGGATATGCTGAAAACCGCACTGCAGGGCGCCTTTGCGGGCAGCCGAACCATCTTCACGGGAGGGTGGAGCGCAGGCTACCAGGATGCACTTGTCGGTGTGGGAATCGTGTGGCTGTTGTGGCTGGCGGGTCACTCTCCGGCAGGGGGAGGGCTGTCGACTGTCGTCGTGTTCCTGCGCGCCGCGAGCCTTGGTCTCGCACTGGCTCTTGTGCCGGCTGTCTATGGCCTGCGGGGTGCGGGATTTGATTTGCTTGCCGTCCTGCCATGGAATATACTGACGGCAGGTGCGTGCGTTGTCGCCGGGACGGCCGCAGCACTTTATGCAAGGCAGGTTCGCAGGAATTCCGGCGGACCGTTTTCTGTCCGGCTATATACGCTCTATTGTGCGGTTTATCTGCTGTGCGTGGCCGCCGTGCTTTGCGGTGGATGGCTGGAAGCGGTCACGGCCGGTCGGGTGGCAGCGCTTTTTTCGCTGCATTGAGCGGGTGATGCGATACAGGCGGCTTGCGTCGCAGGTTGCGGACAAAACTGCGCGGGAGCAAGTGGCGCAAAGGCAAGTGGTGCGGATAGATGGAGACAAAAAGGTTTACGGTGCGCAACGAATCATTTCGCTGCCGGGTATGCGGCGCATGGGTGGAACCACTCCTTGCGGGCTGCCGGAATCATTGTCCACATTGCCTGCACAGCGTGCATCTGGACAAGCTGCCGGGAGATCGCGCGGCGGCTTGCGGCGGCTTGATGATGCCAAAGGCGATCTACTCCCACAGCAAGAAGGGGTATATGGTGGTGCACCGCTGTCGGGCCTGCGGTCATGAGGCGGTGAACCGGCTGGCGCTGGATGATCCGGACCAGCCGGATGATATTGCCGTGGTCCTGCAGCTTATGAGATCTACGGCAGGACTGTAGATGGGTATTCAGGATTGAATCAAGCGGGAGGCGCCATGACATGATCGTCGGGATACCAAGAGAAATCAAAGACAATGAAAATCGGGTGGCCATCACTCCGGCGGGCGTGCGCGCCCTGTCGGCCGCCGGCCATCAAGTGCTGGTGGAGCGCGGCGCGGGCGACGGGAGCGGTTTTTTGGACGAGGATTACCGCGGCGCGGGCGCGCTTCTCTCTTCTGATTCCGCGGAAGTGTGGGAACGGGCGGACATGGTGATGAAGGTCAAGGAGCCGCTGCCGTCAGAATACGGAAACTTCCGGCGGGATTTGATCCTGTTTACGTACCTTCACCTGGCCCCGGAACCGGCGCTCACGCGGGCGCTCATGGAAAGCGGCGTGACCGCCGTCGCGTACGAGACCATCCAGTTGGCGGATCGCTCGCTACCGCTGCTGACGCCGATGAGCGAGGTGGCGGGGCGGATGGCGGTGCAGATCGGGGCGCAGTTTCTCGAAAAATCGCAGGGCGGCCGCGGCATTCTGCTCGGCGGCGTGCCGGGCGTGCTGCCCGGCCGGGTCGTGATCATCGGCGGCGGCATTGTCGGCACCAACGCGGCCAGGATGGCGCTGGGTACAGGTGCGGAGGTCACGATTGTCGATGTCAATCCGGAACGGTTGCGCGTGCTCGACGATATGTTCGGCGGACGCCTGCGCACTCTGATGTCCAATGAGTACAACATTGAGGAGGCGGTCCGGACGGCGGACCTGCTCATCGGCGCGGTGCTGATCCCCGGTTCGCGCGCGCCCAAGCTGGTCACGGAAAATATGGTCCAACAGATGGCCAAAGGCTCTGTGATCGTCGATGTAGCCATCGACCAAGGCGGTTCGATCGCCACGATCGACCGGGTGACGACGCACAGCCACCCGACCTACGAGAAGTTCGGCGTCATCCATTATGCGGTGGCGAACATGCCGGGAGCGGTGCCGCGCACATCCACCCTGGCGTTGACGAACGTCACGCTCGGCTATGCGCTGCAGATCGCGAACAACGGCTTGAGCGCCGCTATCGCCGCCAATCCGGCGCTCGCCAAGGGCGTGAATGTCACCGCGGGCTGCATCACGTACGAAGCAGTGGCAAAAGGGCTGCAATTGCCGTACACGCCGCTGGACCAGGCGCTCAGCGACGGGGCGGCGCGCGTGCCAGTCAATCCGGCGTGAAGGCCGCATGCGGCGAATCGTTCTCGCATACGATGATGCGGGGGGACAGGCGATGCAAAAGTGGTTTGCGGTACTTGTCTTTGCCGTCCTGAGTTGGGCGTTCTTCCTGGCGCAGCAGCACTTTTCGCTTCTGCTGGACAGAAACGCGGCCGCCATGCAAACGGGAGATCCGGTCGCGCGCGATATCGCCGACCTTTGGCTGGCGGGTCCCTGATGGCGTTGTGGGAATGAAGAGGGATTGCCGATGGATTCATTGCTTGAATCGTTCGTGTACTACATGGCGACAGAACGTGGGCTCGCGGCCAACACCCTGGAATCTTATGAACGGGATCTCGCGGCCTATATCGGGTTTCTCGCACAGCGGGGCGTGGTGGACATCCGACAGGCCGACCGGGACGCGATCGTGGGCTATCTGCAGGAATTGCGCGTGCGCGGCCGCGCATCGGCCACCATATCGCGCAATGTCGCAAGCCTTCGCGCGTTTCATGCTTTCCTCGCGCGAGAAGGCTTGACGGACCGTGATCCGGCGGCGGATCTCCCGTCGCAAAGACAGGTGCGTCGTCTTCCGCACGTCCTCACAGCGGAAGAGGTTGAGCGACTGCTCGCGCAACCGACGGCCGATGCGCCCGCCGGAGCGCGCGACCGCGCCATGCTGGAACTGCTCTACGCCACGGGGCTGCGCGTTTCGGAATTGATTGCGCTAAACGTGGCGGATGTCAATCTGGCCGCTTCGTTTGTGCAGTGTGTCGGCAAAGGGTCGAAAGAACGGATCGTTCCGTTTGGCAGGCTGGCGCAGGCGGCTGTGACGGAGTACCTCCGGCACGCGCGTCCGCGCATGGTGAACGATCCGACACGGACATACCTGTTCGTCAATCACCTGGGCAAACGTCTCACGCGCCAGGGATTCTGGAAGATCATCAAAAAGTATGCGCTTTCGGCCCATATTCATGCAGAAATCACGCCGCATACGTTGCGCCACTCGTTTGCCACCCATCTGTTGGAAAACGGGGCGGATCTGCGCGCGGTGCAGGAAATGCTGGGCCACGCAGACATTGCTACAACCCAGATCTACACGCATGTGACGCAGGAGAGACTGCGTTCAGTCTACCTGAGGGCACACCCGCGCGCAACGCGCGATGGCGGAAAGGATGGGTCGCGATGATGGCGGGGCGAGTGGTGTGGATCGTTCTTGACTCGTTGGGGATGGGGCATGCGCCGGATGCGGCGGCGTACGGAGATGACGACGCCAACACGCTCGCTCATGTGGCGCAAGCCGCCGGAGGGCTGGCGATTCCTCACATGGCCCGCCTCGGCCTGGCGCGCGCCGCCTTGCTTGACGAGTGGATGGAAAAGGAAGTAACGGGTGCGTATGGAACAATGACGCCGCAATCCGCCGGCAAGGATACGACCAACGGCCATCTGGAAATGGTGGGCGTCGTGCTGCGCGAACCGATGCCCGTGTATCCGCAGGGGTTTCCGCCGCGCATCATGGAACCGTTTGAACGGGCGATCGGAAGCGGCACGTTGGGCAACATTCCCGCGAGTGGAACGGAGATCATCAAGCGACTTGGAGACGAACACGTCCGTACGGGAAAGCCGATCGTCTATACGTCCGGCGACAGCGTGTTCCAGCTTGCGGCGCATGAATCTATCGTTTCCGTCGAGCGGCTGTATGAGATGTGCCGCATCGCGCGCGAACTGCTGCAAGGACCGGACGCAGTCGGACGCGTGATCGCGCGGCCGTTTGCCGGGCCGTCCGGCGCGTACGCGCGAACGGCCAACCGACGCGATTTTTCGCTGGATTTCGGCCCGACGCTGCTGACCGCGCTGGAACGCGCGGGCGTCCCCGTCGTCGCTATCGGGAAAATCGAAGATATCTACGGTGGGCGGGGAATCGCGCGCGCCGTTCATACAAGCAGCAACCAGGACGGTGTTCGGCAGATCCTGACGGCGCTCGGGGAGTTGTCCGCGCCCGCCCTGCTGTTCGCCAATCTGGTTGATTTTGACATGCTGTACGGCCATCGCAACGATCCCGCCGGTTTTGCGCGCGCCATCGAGGCGTTTGACGACGCGCTGCCGGATATCCTGCGCCGGCTTCGGGAGGACGACGTGCTGATCATCACCGCCGATCACGGGTGCGACCCGACGACCGCTGGAACCGACCACACGCGCGAGTCGGTCCCGCTGCTCGTCTTTGCACCGTGGATGACGCGCGCGGTGGCGCTCGGCCAGCGCGCCACCTTCGCGGATCTCGGAGCGACGGTAGCCGAGTATTTCGGAGTATCGCAGGACGCGGGGACCAGTTTTTGGCCGCTTATCCGGGAGGCGCTGCGATGAGGGCGGTCGACGTTATTCAGGAGAAGCGCGACGGCCAAGCACACGCAACTGGCGTGCTCCATGACTGGATCGAAGATTACGCACGCGGCCGCATCCCGGACTACCAGATGTCGGCCTGGTTGATGGCCGTGTATTTTCGCGGCCTGACCGCGCGCGAGACGGCTGATCTGACGATGGCAATGGCGCGGTCCGGCGCGCAACTGGATCTGGCCCGCTTCGGCGCGCGCTCGGCGGACAAGCACAGCACGGGCGGGGTGGGAGACAAGACTTCGCTCGTGGCGGCCCCGCTCGCCGCGGCGGCGGGCGTCAAGGTGGCGAAGATGTCGGGACGCGGACTGTCCCACACAGGTGGCACGATCGACAAGTTGGAGTCGATTGCGGGGTTTAGCGCGGCGCTCACGCGGGAGCGGTTCGACCGGCAGATGGACGATGTCGGGCTGGTTATAGCCGGGCAATCAAGCGAACTGGCGCCGGCGGACAAACTGCTCTACGCGCTGCGGGACGTGACCGCAACGGTAGAATCGCTTCCGCTGATCGCGTCTTCCATCATGAGTAAAAAACTCGCGGCGGGCGCGCACAACATTGTGCTGGATGTAAAAACTGGCAGCGGCGCGTTCATGAAAACACCCGAACAGGCTGCACTGCTCGCCGAAGCCATGGTTTCCATCGGCAGACGCGCGGGCAGACGGGTCGTCGCATTGATCACCAATATGGATCATCCGCTTGGCAATGCCGTTGGCAACGCGCTTGAGGTGGAGGAGGCGGTTCGCGCGCTGCGCGGTGAAGGCCCGGCCGATTTGACGGCGATTGCCCTGTCGCTCGCAACCGAAATGGTGGCGCAAGGCGATGACGATCAGGCGATAAAGACCGCGCGGACAGCCGTGGAGCGTGCGCTGCACAGCGGAGCGGGCTTGCGGAAATTGCGCGATATGGTGATCGCCCAGGGCGGTCTGTGGGAGCGGGAGCAGGAGTTGCCGCAACTCCCTGGACCTGCGCCGGAAATCGGTGTCCGGAAGGCTGTCGGCGACGGATATGTGAAACGCATCGACGCGCTGGCGGTGGGGCGCGCGGCGATGTTGGCGGGAGCGGGCAGGGAGACAAAGGATGACAGCGTCGATCCGCGCACGGGCATTGTCCTGCACAAGCAGATCGGCGAATTTTGCATTGCGGACGATACGCTGGCGACATTGTACGCGACGGATGGAAAGCGTCTGCGTCTGGCGCAGGAGGAGCTGGACCGTGCGTTTTCGCTGACCGTACACCCGGTTGAGCGGGGTTCGGCTATCCTGGCGCGTGTGGACCAAGCTGGAGTGGTCTGGCACGATTGCGGGCATGTCCGCAGGGCGGATACGGGAGAGTGAAGAAGCAAACAATACAGGGTACCAACGGTTTCCCTGGAGGAATGACCCTTGCCTATTCGCCTGAATGGAATTGTCGCGGCCTGCCTGGCGATCGTCCTGGCGGTCGGAAGTGCGATTGCACCGGCGCCCGCACGAGCGGCGCATACCGCAGATGTGACCCCCAACCTGGCTCCCTTGGCCAAAGCTGCCATTCTGATGGACGCGATGACAGGAACGGTGCTGTACGAGAAGAATGCGCACGCCCGTCTTCCCATTGCAAGCGTGACAAAAATCCCGACAATGCTGCTTGTATTTGACGCGGTGTCCCAGGGACGGGCGCACTGGCGGGATTTCGTGCGGACATCCGACCATGCGGCAAGCATGGGAGGATCGCAGATTTTCCTGGAACCGGGAGAGCGCATGACGCTGCACGATCTCATGAAAGGGATTGCGATCGGTTCGGGCAATGACGCCGCAGTGGCCGCGGCAGAGCATATCGCCGGGACTGAGGGCGGCTTCGTGAACATGATGAATGCGCGCGCGGCTGCTCTGGGACTGCGCGAATCGCATTTTGCAAATGCGAACGGTCTGTCCGCGCCGAATCATTATTCTAGCGCCTACGATCTGGCCGTCCTCTCGCGGGAGCTGCTCAAATACGGCTCAATCGTGAGGTTCACGGGCGTCTACAGCGATTATCTGCGCAAG
>JAKACR010000035.1 GCA_021821225.1 Bacillota bacterium
GTCGCGCAAAAATGCCCGCCGGATCAGCTCCGGCGGGCATTTTTGCGCGACGCGGCGGCGGCATCCATTGCGCGGCCGTGCGCGGCGGAAGAACAACAGGGGCACAGTCCGCGGCGGGGTTCACACCAAGGAATGGACGCTCTGCACGAGCGCCCACCAGGTGGAGGGCCTCTCCAGTCCGAGGTACCATGCGGCGACGCCGGCGAGGTGGTTTTCGGCCATGTATTGCGACGTGAGCAGAAGGGACCGCTGACTGATCACCCACATCTCGTGGCGCACGCCGCCCTGCGTGAAGGATGCGTACGACACGCCCAGCGACGGCCTCCACTCGGGGTTTGCGCCGAGCCCGGCGAGCAGGTTGTGCACCTGAACGAGCGAGAGTGCGCGGCTTCCGGAAACGGCGCCGTTTTGGTCCAGCGTCCAGTCCTGCGTGTAAAACGGCACGCCCAGAATCAGCTTGGCCGCGGGAACGCCGGTGTGCAACATGTCGGTCACTCCGGCCTTCACCCACGGCAACGACGCTGTTGGACCCGCCTGTGAATCGCCTCCCCAGTATTGGTCGTAGCCCATCAGGATGATGTAATTGGCCGACGCCGCGAGCGCAGCGTGGTTGTATGGTCCGGAATTCTGTCCGGACACGATGTCGGGCGGCAGGTCGACCGACAGCGACATGCCGACGGCTCGGAGACGGACCGCCAGCCGCTGCACGAAACGGGCGTAATTCCAGCGATCGGCGGCCGCGAGGCCCTCGAAGTCGAGATTGATGCCACTCAGGTGATCGCGACGGGCCAGATTGACGATATTGTCAATCAGCGTCGTCTGCGTGTCCTGATAGCGCAGCACGGCGTGGCTCTGCGCGGCGTTGAACCCGTTGTCCACGACCGCCCAGACCTGGACCCCGCGCGCCTGCGCCGCCTGAACGACGCTCGGTTCGACCGTATTGTTGATCGCGCCGGAAGACCCGTCAAGCTGGATCCACTTGGGCGCCAGCACCGTCAGTCCTGGTGAATCGCGCAGGGTCTGGATCAGGTTCGCGGAGCCTGTGTCAAGCGTCCAGCCGATGACCAGCCGGCGGGCCGCGCCAGCACTGGCGCCGGCTCTTGCGAACAGCGGCAGTACAGCTCCGGGACCGGCCGAGGGTGTTGCGCGTCGTCTGGTTTGCAGTGGGCGGTGCGCCTCGATCGACAGTTCGCCCAGGGACAGCCACGTGAACATCAAGGCCGAGCGCCGCAGGCTCTGCGGGGCAGACGGTGCGACTTCGGACAGGGCGCTGGAGGCCAGGGTCTGGATGACGGCCGCGGCCGGAATGGCCGACCACCCTGGCCGGGGTTTCCCGTACAGATAGAGGGCCGCCGCACAGCCCGCCGCGATGGAGGACAGAAATACCGCGGTGACGAGAATGAGCGCGGCGCGGCGACCTGTTTGAGCGATGCGCATGGGCATGGCACCTGCCTGTCTGAAATCGAGTGACCCGCCGTGACACTGCGGGTCCGGTGAATGCGGCAAGACGATCATGCCGGCCTATGACGAATCTATGAGGGTATCTCTCAATCTATGACCGCTCGGCCGGGCATCTCCCGTCCGGCATGAAACGGATTGCGGAGCGCATACTGGAAGTGGATGGAGTGATGCCCTGTGTGGGTGCTGTTTACAACTGCGCTTGTTGCGACAGTGTATGGCATGCTGCAAAGCGATACGGCTACGAGCGCCGTGGCGGCCGCGGTGCTGATTGTCGCGTGGTTTGGCCTGATGGACGAGGAAAGAGTCAATCGCCTGGGCAATTTTGCGCGCCTGTGGCTGAGACTTCCAGGACTTCGGCGCGCGCTGGAAGGGTCGAGTTCAGACGCCCGGCGCGCGCAGCCTTTGCTGCGCCTCTTCGCCAGGCGGTATCCGGTCTACATGCGCTGTCCCTTCCGCATCGATGAAACAGGCCAGGTGCACGTTGCGCGGTCGCCCGCGGAACGGTCGGTCCCCTTCACCGGGGACACGGCGCCGGCGATGTGCAGCGACCTCCGCGCCATTCTGGACGAGGAGGGGGTGAGGTTTCCTGACATCCGCATCCTGTGGCTGTTGGTGAACAGGGCGGTTCTCGACGTGGCGAGGGAGCGCGTGCAAAAGGAGGTGGTGCAACCTGCCGACGGAGACCCAGAACAGGTTTGGCGCCTGTTCGCCCGTTTTGAGAGCGCCAGGGCGGCGGAGTGGGGCGGCCCGGCGCTGCTGCATCGGGAGGCGCTGGCCGAATTGCTGCGCGACCAGTCCGACGCCGTGGACTGGCGTCACGCCCACGCACTGACGGCGTGGGTCGACGGCGGAATCGAGCGCGCACGCCGACGGGCGTTGGGGGCTCGCCGCAAGGACCGATTGCGCGCCGACTTGACGTCAGTCGACGGGAGTTCGCAGGCCGTGCGGCCGCGGCCTTTGGCGCACGATTTGACGGTTGACGGCCTGGTCCGTCTGGCCGCCGGGGACATGGAGGGCGCGGCGCGCGCCCTGGCGGAGGTCTTTGGCAGCCTGCCCGCGGACAAGGCGGATGGACGGGAGCGTTTTGCCGAAGGTTGGTTCGTTGCCGAGCATGCGGACGGCATGGTGGTGTTCCAACTCGGATGGGCTGAACAGGGGAGCGTGCCGCGCTCCGCCGTCGAACGGGCGCTTGCGAACAAGGTCCGGTGCGGGGCGGCGACCGCTGTGCTGCTGGCGCTTGCGCACGTCCATGCGGATGTCGTCCTGCTTGCGGACGAAGTCGGGGTGCTCGTCCTGCCTTCCGAAGCGCTGGCCCGCATGCTGGATTATCACACCGATCGGATGTGGCAGACGATCGAGTGGTCGCTGCGCGCGTCGAGCAAGTCGAATGTTGAGGGAAATTATACGCAGGGGCTGGAACTTGGCCTATCCACGTAGTACAATTGTAATGTTATCATTACTGAATTGATTGCCAAGGGGTGTGACCGGGTGGCCGAAGGGCGAAAGTCAAGCCAGCGTGGGGCCTGCACACGAGAGGCTGAAGATCTTCTGCGCAAGGCTATGCGCGTGGCAGACGATCCTTTTCTGGCAATCTGCCAGTCGTATCGTAACAAGCCGACCGACGCCCAGTGGTCGCCCTCCACGATGGAGGACGACGAAGAGCGGTAGGACGGGCAGGCGATTTTGCCTGCGCTTAGTAAGAAAGCGCTTACGATCCATTCTCCTTCTGCAACGGATTCCACGGACCTTCAGGCCCCACCCACTGCACCTCGCCATCGGCATACCACTCTTTTTTCCAGATGGGCACAATGCGTTTTAGGGTGTTGACCGCGAATTCCGCAGCGGCGTGCGCATCCTTGCGGTGCGGTGTAGAGACGCCGACGAGCAGACTGGTTTCCCCGATCTGCAGGACTCCCACGCGGTGCCATATACATATGCGGTCGATCGGCCAGCGCTCCTTGCAGGCGTCCGCCACTTCCCGCAGTTTCGCCATGGCCATATCGTCGTACGCCTCGTATTCCAGGCGCAGTGTCTGGCGTCCGCGCGTCCATTCGCGCACAGTTCCGGCAAAGACGACGACCGCCCCGGACTTCGCGCTGGCGACCGCGGCGAACATGTCCGCGGGGTCCAATGCGGTGCGCACGACCGCAACTTCAGGAGACGGTTGCGGCCCTGAGCCGCCGCTGACGGGCGGAATCACGGCAATCTCGTCGTCCGGGCGCACGGTGGCCCGGTCGTCTGGCGCGTACTGGCCGTTTACGGCAAACCATGAGCGGGTCAGCAGTTCCTGCAGGGCCGGCGAGTGCGCGGCGAGTGCGCGCCGGATGTCCGAGATGGTCGGGTCGCCGTGGGTTTGGCCGCCCGTCGTGCCGCGAGCGGCGGCGAAGTCCGCATCCAGCAGGGTGATCCGGGCGGTTCCGGCGGCCTCCGCGGCGGCGGCGAAGAGGCGGATATTCCATGTCATGTCATGTCGCTCCCGTCGCAATAAAGGTGTTCACGCGGTCATTATACCAGTGATCCTCCAAACGATGTCCGGAGTGGTATACTAAGCTACTGTGAGGAACCGGAAATTGTGCGGCGGGGGATCGACTATGCGGGAACGACGGCGGACAGAAGCGTTGACACATATTGATGACAGCGGGCGCGCCCGGATGGTGAACGTTGGCGCGAAGGGCGAGACGGACCGTTTTGCGCGGGCGAGGGCTGTCGTGGCGATGCGCCCGGAGACGCTCGCGCGGGTGCGCGACGGGGGCATACAGAAGGGCGATGTGCTGGCGGTCGCCCAGGTGGCGGGGATCATGGCGGCGAAGCGGACGTCCGACCTGGTGCCCCTGTGCCATCCGATCACGCTGTCGGGCGTGGAGGTGCGGTTCGATTTTCCCGATGCGAGCTCCATTGGCGTAGAGGCGTCGGTGCACACCACGGCCCGCACGGGAGTTGAGATGGAGGCGTTGACGGCGGTCATGGCGGCGGCGCTGGCGGTGTACGATATGTGCAAGGCCATGGATCGGGACATGGCGGTGACGTTTGCGGGATTGATGGAGAAAAGCGGCGGCAGCAGCGGTCACTACCGGCGCGGGAGCAACGGGGAGGGGAGGGCATGAGGGGGGAGGACAAGCGCGCCGCGGTCGTCACCGTGAGCGACAGCGCGTACGCTGGATTGCGCGAGGACTTGACCGGCCCCGCGCTGACGGAACAGTTGATCGAGGCGGGTTTTGTCGTCATGGGCCACACGGTCTTGCCGGACGAACGCGAAGACATCGGGCAGACGCTGCGCGAACTCGTGGAACTCGACGCGCCCCTGGTGGTTACCGCGGGCGGCACGGGCCTTGGCCCGCGCGACGTGACGCCGGAGGCGACTCTCGACGTGATCGAGCGCGGCCTGCCGGGCGTCGCGGAAGCGATGCGCCGTGCGGGCGAGCGGAGTACACCGTACGCGATCCTGTCAAGGGGCGTCTGCGGGGCGGCAGCCCGTACGCTGATCCTGAATCTGCCCGGGAGTCCCCAGGGCGCGACGGACAGTCTCGCCGCCGTGCTGCCCGTCCTGGCGCATGCGCTCGATGTGTTGCGCAGCGAACGACACGATCACGGCGACCAGGCGTAGGAACGGATGGGGCTGGTCTGGCGCGGCGCGCGGGAACGTCCGGGAACGTCCGGGAACGTCCGGGGATTTCCCAACCCGGGGCCGCGATCTGCTAGTATAGGGGCAACAGGATAGACCCGCACGATCGCCTGCGTCCGATGACTCGGCGGACGTGAGGATGCGGGCGGCGATGGCCAGTGAGGAGCGAGCGGGGGTGACGCGGTGTCGGAAGGCTTGGATGTCGTCGTGCTTGGCGGTGGAACCGGGGGGTATGTCGCGGCCATAAGGGGGGCACAGCTCGGCCTGCGAGTGGCTCTTGTGGAGTCGGGACAAGTCGGGGGCACGTGTCTGCACAGGGGCTGCATTCCGTCCAAGGCCCTTCTTCGTTCGGCGGAACTGTTCGCCTCGGCAAAGGAAGGCCGGGCGTTCGGCGTGGTGGTGGACGGTTTGCGCTTTGACCTGACGGCGGCCATGGAACGCAAGACGCGGATCGTCGGCCAACTGGAGAGCGGCGTGCGGCACCTCCTGAAGAAGAACGGGGTGGAAGTGATCGAGGGCTTCGGGCGCGTGATGGGCGCCTCGATCTTCTCCCCGACGGCGGGCGCAGTGCGCGTGGAGCGCGCAGACGGCGAGACTCCGGTGTTGACTCCCCGCCACACCGTCATCGCGACGGGTTCGAAACCGCGTGAACTGCCGGGACTGCCGTTCGACGGCGTGCGCGTCCTGTCGTCGGACCACATCCTGGCGCTGGACGCGCTGCCCGCATCGCTGACCGTCGTGGGTGGCGGCGCGATCGGCGTCGAGCAGGCGTCGCTGTTTGCCGACCTCGGCGTCGAGGTCACATTGATCGAGGCGCTGCCGCGACTGCTCCCGGCAGAGGATGCGGATGTCTCGGCGGAGATGGCGCGGGTCCTGAAGAAGCGCGGCGTCAAGGTCCACGTGAACGCTGCGATCGACGTGGCGAACGCCAAGGTGGACGGCGCTGGAGTCTGCCTCTCGCTGAACACGGCCGCCGGGGAGGTGCGGGTGTGCTCGGACATCGTCCTCATTGCGATCGGGCGCGACCCGTGCACGGACGGGATCGGCCTGGAAGCGACGCGGGTGCGGCTGGCCAGGGGAATGGTGGTCGTGGACGAACGCATGAGAACCGCCGAGTCCGCGATTTACGCGATCGGCGACGTGGTGGGGCCGCTGCAGTTGGCGCACGCCGCGGCGCGTCAGGGGATCGTCGCGATGGAACACATTGCGGGGCAGAATCCGGACCCTGTCGCATACGAGGACATTGCGCGCTGTACGTACAGTCGTCCTGAAGCCGCGAGCGTCGGATGGACGGAGGAGCAGGCCAGGGAACGCGGGGCACAGGTGAAGGTGGGTAAATTCTCCTTTCGAGCGATCGGCAAGGCGTTGGTGCAGGGAGATGTCGACGGCTTTGCCAAGGTGGTGGCGGACGGATCGACCGGGGACGTGCTTGGCGTGCACATCATTGGCCCGCACGCGACGGATCTCATCGGCGAGGCGGCGTTGGCGCGTCTGCTCGACGCGACGCCGTGGGAACTGGGTCGACTGACACATGCGCATCCGACGCTGTCGGAGGTGCTCGGCGAGGCGGCGCTGGCGGTGGATGGACTGGCCATTCACAGTTGACTGCGGAGACGCGAGCCGTTGGAAAGGTGGTTAAAGGGATGCACCGGCATGAGCAACTGGGGCTGTCTGATGAGCAGGCGGTGTCGATGTACCGGCACATGGTCCTCGCCAGGACGCTTGACGAGCGCATGTGGCACTTGAACCGGACCGGCAAGATACCGTTTGCCGTATCCTGCCAGGGCCAGGAGGGGGCGCAGGTCGGCGCCGGGTTTGCGCTTGACCCGGCGCGAGATTTCATAGCGCCGTACTACCGGGATCTCGGTATCGTGCTGGTCTTTGGCCAGACCGCCCGCGAGGTGGCCCTGTCGTCGTTTGCGCGGGCGCAGGACCCGAGCAGCGGAGGTCGGCAGATGCCCGCACACTACAGTTCGCGGGAGAAACACATCCTGAGCGGCTCAAGCCCGGTGGCAACCCAGATCCCGCACGCGGTGGGGCTGGCCCTGGGCGCGCGCCTGCGAGGGAAGAACGCCGTGGTGTACACCTCGTTTGGCGAGGGGTCGAGCAATCAGGGTGATTTCCACGAAGGTTGCAATTTCGCGGGTGTGCACAAGCTGCCAGTGGTCTTTTTTTGCGAGAACAACCGCTACGCCATCTCGATTCCGCTCGACAAGCAACTGGGTTGTGAACGCGTGGCGGACCGCGCGGCGGGTTACGGTTTTCCCGGCGTCACCGTCGACGGAAACGACGTCCTCGGCGTCTACGACGCGATGCGGACGGCCGTGAAACGGGCGCTGGACGGCGCGGGCCCGACCTTGGTCGAGGTGATGACGTACAGGCTGACGCCGCACTCCAGCGACGACGACGACCGGGCTTACCGCAGCCGCGAAGAGGTGGAGGACGCCCGCGCGCGCGACGCGCTGGTCGTGTTTCGGCAGTATCTCGAACAGGCGGGCCTGATGAGCGACGAGCAGTACGAGGTCATGCGGGCCGACGTCCAGGCCGAGGTGGACGAAGCCGTGCGCTATGCCGAGCAGGCGGCGTATCCGGAGCCGCAGAGCGCCCTGCTGCACGTCTTTGCGCAGCCGTAGACCCGCAGGCGCGGGCGCGGCGCCAACGAAGGATGAAAATCTCCTGCGTCAAGGTCGCACGCCAACCCGGCCGTGGGCCAGCGGTCGAACGAAGACTTGCTGGGTCGCCCGTGTCCCTTTGCTCGTCGCGAGTTTCGCGGCGCAGCCGCGCTGTCCGAGCAGGAGCAAAGGGATACGGGCGGCTGGCACAGACCCGGCGTTAGCGGCTGGCACAGACCCGGCGGCTGGCACAGACCTATTTTCTGGGTAGACCGCCATGTGCGGCGCAACCGCACGAGAGCGGATCATGGAAATGCGACTCAATCGGGCGCCGCAGATGGCGCGGTACAGGTGAGCTCGTATCTTCTGGGTAGACCAAATCACGGCGGATCGCGAACCGCTCGCGAGGGGATTGGAGTATGACGCGTAAACTGTACATAGAAGCGATTCACGACGCCATGGCGGAGGAGATGCGGCAGGACGACTCCGTGTTCATCCTGGGAGAGGACGTGGGCGTACGCGGCGGCGTCTTTCGCGTTACCCAGGGGTTGCTTGAGGAGTTTGGCGCTGCGCGGGTGATCGACACTCCTCTGGCGGAATCCGCCATTGTCGGGGTGGCTGTCGGCGCGGCGGCGTATGGGATGAAGCCGGTCGCCGAGATCCAGTTCGTGGACTTCATTCTGCCGGCGGTCAACCAGATTGTCAGCGAGGCCGCCAAGCTGCGCTACCGCACACAGGGGGACTGGCACTGCCCGCTTGTCGTGCGGGCGCCGTACGGCGGCGGCGTGCACGGCGCACTGTACCACTCGCAGAGTCTCGAAGCGATGTTTGTGCACGTGCCCGGGCTCAAGGTGGTGGTGCCGGCCACGCCGGCGGACGCGAAGGGCCTGCTCATCGCGGCGATCCGCGATCCCGACCCCGTGCTGTACTTTGAGCACAAGGGGCTGTACCGTCTGATTCGCGACGAGGTGCCGGACGGCCTCTATGAAGTGCCAATCGGAAAGGGAATTGTGCGCCGTGAGGGCGATGACCTGACCGTCATCGCTTACGGACTCATGGTGCACCGCGCGCTTGAAGCGGCTGAACTGGCGGCGGGCGAAGGCATTTCGGCGCATGTGATTGACCTGCGGACCGTGGCGCCGCTGGATCGTGAACTGATCCTCGACGGGGCGCGCAAGACCGGCAAGGTGCTGATCGTGCACGAGGACAACAAGACAAGCGGCGTCGGAGCGGAGGTGGCCGCGCTGATCGCCGAAGAGGCGCTCTACGATCTCGATGCGCCCATTCGTCGCCTGTGCGGCCCGGATATTCCGGCCATGCCGTTCAGTCCGCCGCTGGAACAGTTTTACCTGGTCACGGCCGGGCAGATTACCGACGCGATGCGCGAACTCGCAGCCTATTGACAGGGCCTGACGGCCCGTGCCTGGCGCTGCACAGCAGAAGGTGGGTGAGACACGGTGGCGGAAGTGAAAATGCCCAAACTCGGGGAAAGCGTGACGGAAGGCACGATCGCGCGCTGGCTCAAGGCCGAGGGCGATCGGGTCGAGCAGTACGACGCGTTGGCCGAGGTTGTGACGGACAAGGTGACGGCTGAGATACCGGCCGATGTCGCGGGAATTCTGCAGTCGATCGTCGTGGGGGAGAATGAGACGGTGGCGGTGGGCACGCTGCTCGCCGTGATCGCCGCGGACGGTGAGGACGGCGAGGGAGCGAAGAGCGGCGGCGCGCGGGTGGACGCCGCGGCGGAGGAACGGACGACAGGCGCCGGGGTCTCTGCTTCCGGGACGACAGGCGGGTCGCCGGACGGAACTGCAGGCGGGTCGGCGGCGTCCGCAAGCGGTGCATCCGGCATGCGCGGAGTGTCTGGCGCCGCCTCTGCCGGAGCGCCGGGCGGAGCAATGGGACGTCACTCCCCGGTGGTGTCGAGACTGGCCGCAGAGCACGGCGTGAACCTCGCGCAAATCAGCGGAAGCGGCTTGGGCGGGCGGATCACGCGCAAGGATGTGCTGCGGCACATTGAGCAGGCTTCCCACAAGCCGGACGCGCAGCGATCTGCGGCGACTCCCGCTGTCGGCGGCGGTGCGCGCGCCGATGCAGCGTCGCAGAGTGACGCCCGGTTGACCGGCGCGGCGGCCAAGGACGCGCACACGGCCTCCACGTCTGCAGAGGCGACGTCGAAGGACGGTTCGCGCGATGAGTCGGTGGCCGTGTCGCCGATGCGCAGGATCATCGCCAAACGCATGGTGCAGAGCAAGCGGGAAGCGCCGCACGCATGGATGATGGTGGAAGTCGACGTCACCGAACTGCATCGACTGCGCGAGCGGGAGAGAGCGGCGTTCAAGGCGCGCGAAGGTGTGGACCTCACGTATTTCCCATTCTTTCTGAAGGCCGTCGCGGATGGCCTGCGGCAACACCCGATGCTGAATTCGGCGTGGGCGGAGGACCGGATCGTACTCAAAGGGGATATCCACCTGTCGATTGCGGTCGCTACGGACGACGCGCTCGCGGTTCCCGTGATCCATCACGCCGACCGCCTGAGCATCGCCGGCCTGGCGCTCGCGACGAACGACCTGGCGCGGCGCGCGCGGGCGGGAAAACTCGTCATGGCGGACGTCGAAGGCGGCACGTTTACGGTCAACAACACCGGGGCTTTTCGCTCCGTTCTGTCGCAGCCGATTATCAACGCTCCGCAGGCGGCGATCCTGTCGGTCGAATCCATCGTGAAGCGCCCGGTCGTCTGGACAGACGACAGTATAGCGATCCGGCACATGGTCAACCTGTGTTTGAGCATGGATCACCGGGTATTGGATGGATTGGCGGTCGGACGGTTCATGCAGGCGGTCAAGGAGCGCCTCGAGGCTATCGGGACGCAGACAAGACTGTATTGAGACCCGTCGAACGGCTCAACGAAGCGGACTCGGTCGACGGACCGCCGGCAAACGCTTGGCGGGCGCCTGCGAAATCTGTGCGAAGGGAAGTGCGAGACAAGTGGCAAAGGCAGAGCAGGAAGTGACGGAGGGGCAGAGCGCCGCGCAGCGGACTCTGCGCCGGCCCGAGTGGCTGAAGGTGCAACTCAAGACCGACTCGTCATTCAATGATCTTAAACACATCATGCGCGGGGACCGCCTCCATACCGTGTGCGAGGAGGCGCGCTGTCCGAACATTTACGAGTGCTGGGGACACGGAACCGCGACGTTCATGATTCTCGGCGATACGTGCACGCGTGGCTGTCGGTTCTGCGCCGTGACGACCGGCCGGCCCAATGAACTCGATCTGGCGGAGCCGTCGCGCGTTGCTGACGCCGTGGTCAAGATGGGGTTGCGCCACGTGGTTGTGACGTCCGTGGCGCGCGACGATCTGGCGGACGGGGGCGCCGCCGTCTTCGCCGCCACCATTCATGCGGTGCGGGCCGCGCGCCAAGACTGCCGCGTCGAAGTGCTGATTCCCGACTTTCTCGGCCACTGGGATGCGCTGCGGACGGTGCTGGATGCACGTCCCGACATATTGAACCATAACATCGAGACCGTGCGCAGGCTGTCCGATCGCGTCCGATCGAAAGCGAAGTACGACCGTTCGCTGGAACTGCTGCGCACGGCAGCAGAGATGCAACCCGGGATTCCCACAAAGTCGAGCATGATGCTTGGCGTGGGCGAGACGTGGGATGAGATTCTGGCCACGCTTGACGACCTGCGCGCCGTCGGGGTGAGCCTGGTCACCATAGGGCAGTATCTGCAACCCACGCGCCAACACCTTGCGGTCGAACGCTACTATACGCCTGACGAGTTTGCGGCGCTGCGCAAGGAAGGCATGAAGCGTGGATTCGCGCACGTGGAGTCCGGACCGCTGGTACGCAGTTCCTACCACGCGCAGGAACAGACGGAAGCGGCCGTGGCGGCCCTTGTCGCGCGGGAGGATCAGTAACTTCCCATACTGGAGTCATACGAATGAGGCGGAGAAGCAGGCAGTGATCTCCGCCATATTCTTCCTTTGACAAATACCCTGGCGGGTATATAATGTGGGTGTGTGAGCCGTTTTGGCCACCGCCAACACGAATCTATTGGAGGAGGAACTCCGTTATGCCGAAACAGTGGATGCCGGTCGACGTCAAGGAGAAGAGAAAGGCAAACCCGCAGCTGCAGATTATTGATGTCCGTGAGCCGAGTGAATTTTCTTCGGGCCACATACCGGGTGCAAAATTGATTCCGCTTGGCCAACTGTCGGAACGCCATAAGGAAATTGATCCCGATAAGGAGACGATCGTCGTCTGTCACAGCGGCGGCCGCAGCAGCGTAGCCTGCGACTATCTGGAGCGGCTGGGTCACACGAAGATCTACAACCTGCTTGGCGGCATGTCGCGTTGGGACGGCGACGTGGCCTATTGATCTGTTGTTGCGTGAGTGCTTTTGGGGAACATGGGACGAAGTCCGCCCGCGGGCATCGGGCGTCATCCCATGTTCCTCGCTTTGTGTCCGGCTCTGGATGCGCATGGGTGTGACAGCCTGCCCTGTTCCCGGTATACTGGGTCCTATAAACGGGAGGTCGAGGCATGCGCATATTGGTCCAGGCGATTGCACTGCTTGTCACCCTCAACCTGGTGTGGGTAGACGCCACGCGCGGATTGTGGGGGTTCACCATCGTATTCGGGCTTGAATCCGTTTATTATATGTGGACTATCCTGAAACGGCCGATTGCCGTTACAGACCGTCTTCCTGCCTGGCTCGCGTCGTTTGTCATCGCGCTCTTTCCGCTGCTTGTACCGTATGTGATCGGTCCCTATCAGGCTTCTGCGTGGCGCACCGGAGTATCCAATGCGCTGATTGGACTCGCCGTTGCCCTCGAGATCGTCGCGCTGCTCTCATTGCGCACGTCATTCACCCAGATCCCCGAAGCCCGGCGCGTCGTGCGCAGCGGCTTGTACCGCTTTGTCCGGCACCCTTTGTACACGGCGTATTTTCTCGCGTTTGCGGGTGAGGCGGTCTTGGTCATGCAGCCGATCATGTGGCTGGTGTTCGCGGTGTTTGTGGGCTTGGAAGTGGTGCGCGCGCGGGCGGAGGAGGATGTGCTCGCGCGCACGTTTGGCGAGGCGTACACAGACTACCGCCAGGCGACCGGGATGTTCTTCCCCCGGCTGACCTGACTGGCGGCAGTCGTCCGGTCGCCCGGTGTCAGGGCGCGCGGTAGACTGCGGCCCCGGAGTCGCGAAACTCGCGCGCCTTTTCCTCCATGCCAAGCGACACGGCGTCCTGCTCGTCCACACCGTGCGCCGCGGCAAAATCGCGGATGTCCTGCGTGATTCTCATGCTGCAGAACTTGGGTCCGCACATGGAGCAGAAGTGGGCCGTCTTGGCCGGCTCCGCCGGCAGTTGCTCGTCGTGGTAGGCGAGCGCCGTCTGCGGATCGAGCGACAGGTTGAACTGGTCGCGCCAGCGAAATTCAAAGCGGGCCTTTGACAAGGCGTCGTCGCGTTGCTGCGCCTGCGGGTGCCCTTTGGCCAAGTCCGCCGCGTGCGCGGCGATCTTGTACGTGATGACGCCGGTTTTGACGTCGTCCCGGTTTGGCAGTCCGAGGTGCTCTTTCGGCGTCACGTAGCACAGCATGGCGGTGCCCATCCAACCGATCATCGCCGCGCCGATCGCCGACGTGATGTGGTCGTAACCCGGGGCAATATCGGTCGTGAGCGGCCCCAGGGTGTAAAACGGCGCCTCCCGGCATACGCGGAGTTGGCGGTCCATGTTTTCCTGGATCATGTGCATCGGCACGTGGCCAGGTCCCTCGATCATCACCTGCACGTCATGCTTCCAGGCGATCTCGGTCAGTTCCCCGAGCGTTTCGAGTTCGGCGAACTGCGCCTCGTCGTTTGCATCCGCAATCGAGCCGGGACGCAGCCCGTCGCCGAGCGAGAACGAGATGTCATACCTCTTCATGATCTCGCAGATGTCCTCGAAGTGCGTGTACAGGAAGCTTTCCTGGTGGTGTGCGAGACACCACGCCGCCATGATGGAGCCGCCGCGCGACACGATGCCGGTGACGCGTTTGGCCGTCAGGGGCACGTAGCGCAGCAGGACGCCCGCGTGGATCGTGAAGTAGTCGACGCCTTGCTCCGCCTGCTCGATCAGCGTGTCCCGATAGACCTCCCAGTTCAGGTCTTCCGCGACGCCGCCCACTTTTTCGAGCGCCTGGTAGATCGGCACGGTTCCCACGGGCACGGGTGAATTGCGAATGATCCATTCACGCGTGGCGTGGATGTTCTTGCCTGTGGACAGGTCCATGATCGTGTCGGCGCCCCAAAGAGTCGCCCAGGTCATTTTCTGGACTTCTTCGTCGATGGAGGAGGAGATGGCCGAGTTTCCGATGTTGGCATTGATCTTGACGTGGAATCCGCGGCCAATGATCATCGGCTCGCTCTCCGGGTGGTTGATGTTCGACGGGATGATGGCTCGTCCACGCGCGACTTCGGAACGGATAAACTCCGGGCTGACGCCTTCACGCACCGCGATGTATTCCATTTCCGCGGTGACGACGCCCTGTCGCGCGTAGTGCATCTGTGTGACCGTGCGCCCGCTCTTGGCGCGCAGCGGCCTGCGGTGCAACCCCGGAAACTCGCCGTCGATCGCGGCCGGGCCCGTATGCGCGCCGTTGTCGTCGGCTTTTCGCGGCCGACCGTCGTACTGCTCGACATCGCCGCGCTCCAGAATGAACCCTTGCCGGACGGGGGGGAGTCCCGCGCGGATGTCGACGCGGACGTCCGGGTCGGTGTAGGGACCGCTTGTGTCATAGACGCGAAACGGATCATTGGCGATGTCGTCGCCCCGGCCCGAGGTCGGCGACAGTTCGATCTCTCGCATGGGGACGCGAATGTCGGGGCGCGAACCTGGCACGTACACCTTTTTGCTGTTTGGGAAGGAGAAGCCGTCGTGCCGTGCATCTGCTTGCGCGTTCATCAATGTCGATTCCTTCTTTCAACGGTATCCGACTGTCCGACCAAAGCGGCGGCATAAAAAAACCGCAGCGGACAAGCGCGGCGGCAGATCGGGTAACACGGGAGACATGTGACAAAGTCGGCGTCTGTCGAACTCTTTGCGATCACAGGGCTCCGTAAATGTGTCCGTTTCCTCCGCTGGCATTATCCAGGTCAGGTCTGGCGGTCGGCGGTAGACGGACCGCCCTCTCAGCCTGGCAAACTCCAAGCTCCCGCATTCATACGTCACTCGCACAGTCCCGGCATGATCGTTTTCTTCTCATCACCCGGTGAACGTGAAAGCCAGAATTCATCAAGCAGGCGATCCTGCATTTCAAGATACTCTATGATAGCACGCGAGGGCGGTTCATGCCAGTAGTTTTGCAAAACGTTGGCAGGCGTGCCGTATCGGATGCCCGCGCGGTCTGGTGACGCGGGTTCCGGTTGGGGTATGATGTGTGGATGGGCCGCGCCGGACGGACGGCGGCGCGATACAGGGGGGCGTACCTTGAGACGAGGGATTGTGCTGCTGGTGACGGCTACGGTGTTGTGGAGCGGGAACTACATCGCCGGCCGGGTGCTCGCGCCGGCGATGTCCGCTTACCTGCTAAACGGCATTCGGTGGGCCGTATCGGCTGTCCTGCTGTGGGTACTGGCGGACGTCCGGCATGTGCGTCCGCCCCTGCGAAGAAAATGGAAAGAACTGTCGCTCCTCGGGTTCGTCGGGATGTTTCTGTTTTCCACTCTGACGTATCTCGGATTGCATTCCGTGCCCGCCGCCCAGGCCGGGATGATCTCCGGATCAATTCCCATTGTCATCCTGTTGCTTGGCGTGCTGATCCTGCGCGAAAGGCCGGCGAGGGCCGTCTGGTTCGGCGTACTTTTGTCCGTGGCGGGCGTTGTCATCCTCGTCGGCGCGGACGGTCCGACCCGCGCCGGACTGTCGGGCGGGGACATGCTGCTGGTCGGGGCGGCTGTCGCCTGGGGGCTGTATACGGTGCTCGGCAAGCGGCTTTGCGCCGATCTTGACCCGCTGGCGGTCACGGCGGGAGCCGCCGTCTACGGGGCGCTGCCGAGTCTCGCGGCGGGTCTGTGGTCGCTCGCAGGCACTCCGGTGCAGATGACGCCGGTTGCCTGGCTGTGCCTGCTGTACGTGAGCACGGCGGCGTCCGTCGCGGCGTACTGGCTCTGGACGTCCGGCGTTCATGCGGTGGGGGCGAGCGTGGCGGCGCCGTTTCTGAACCTGCTTCCGGTTTGGACGGTCGTGTTTGGTCTGCTGCTGTTGCGGGAGCACGTCACGCCGATCCAAGGGCTTGGCGGTCTTGTCACGGTGGCGGGCGCCGTGTGGG
>JAKACR010000337.1 GCA_021821225.1 Bacillota bacterium
GTTTTTCGAGTGCTGCCACGAACTCAAGCTGATTGTCGACCTGATCTACGAGGGCGGTCTGGCCCGGATGCGCCACTCGATCAGCAATACGGCGGAATACGGAGACTATACGTCGGGTCCGAAGATCGTCACCGAAGAGACGCGCAAAGCGATGAAGGGCGTGCTGCACGATATCCAGCAGGGTGTGTTCGCGCGCAACTTCATCCTGGAAAACCAGGCGGGCTGGCCGGCGTTTTCGGCGATGCGCCGCAACGAAGCCGAGCATCCCCTGGAGAAAGTGGGCGGCCAATTGCGGGCGATGATGCCGTTTATCGGCGGCGGCAAGTGATTGCCTGACCGAACATAACAGCACACTCTGAGGACGAGTGATAAACCAGATTCCGACTGATTCCTCTGAGGGCGCGCGGACGCTATGCGGGCGTGTCCGGAAAGGGTCGAGGCAAGATCGCCCCTTTCCGGACAACCTCTATGCGCTCCGCGCGTTTTGTCCCTGGAATCGGAACGCCTGTACAGTGGATAGTATCCCATGTCCCTAAAGAGGCGTGAGGTGTATTTTTCAAGGAGGAGACAGTGTGGAAAAAAAGATTGTGCTGCTGCCGGGAGACGGCATCGGCCCCGATGTGGTTGCGTCCGCTGTGCGCGTGTTGCGCAAGGTCTTTCAGGATGCGGAGATGAATGTGGAGTTTTCCCATCATCTGCTTGGCGGGGCTGCGCTCGACCAGACTGGCGCCCCTTTTCCCGGCGAGACGAAAGAGGCCGTCGCAAAAGCCGACGCGGTGCTGCTGGGCGCCGTCGGCGGACCCAAGTGGGATGTTGGTCCCGGACATCTCCGCCCTGAAGCGGGACTTCTCGCTCTGCGCAAGGAACTCGGCGTCTACGCGAACCTGCGTCCGGTGAAAGCTCATCCGCAACTGGCGTCGGCGTCGCCGTTGCGCGAGGATGTGGCCATGGGCGTGGATGTGATGATCGTGCGCGAACTGACGGGAGGCGTGTATTTTGGCGAGCGCGAACGCGGGGTGGACGCACGGGGGGAGCGTTTTGCGCGCGACACGATGTATTACTCGGAAGGCGAGATCAGGCGCGTGGTGCGACGCGGGTTTGAGGCGGCGCGGTTGCGCCGGCGGAAGCTGACGTCGGTGGACAAGGCGAACGTGCTGGACAGTTCGCGTCTTTGGCGCGAGATTGTCGACGAGATGAAACGCGACTACCCGGACGTGACGGTCGAGCACAACCTGGTTGATTCGTGCGCCATGCAGTTGGTCACGCGACCGCGCTCTTTTGACGTTATCGTCACGGAGAATCTGTTTGGCGACATTCTGAGCGATGAGGCTGCCGTTCTGACGGGGTCCATCGGCCTGCTGCCATCCGCCAGTGTCGGCGACGGGCCGGGACTTTACGAGCCCATTCACGGTGCGGCGCCCGACATCGCGGGCAAAGGCATCGCGAATCCGCTTGGCACCATTTTGTCTGCCGCCCTGATGTTGCGGTATTCTTTCGGTATGGACCGGGCGGCTTCGCGCATTGAGGAAGCCGTCCACACGGTGATCGCGCAGGGCGTGCGCACGGCGGACCTGGTTTCCGGCGCAAAGTCCGAAACCGGGGAGTACGTATCGACGGCCGGGATGACCGATGCGGTGCTTGCACAACTGGGAGCGCCGACGGTGCGGTCGCGCCACGGTGTCTGAGCTGTGTTTTGTGTTCTCAGATCGGCCAGCCGCGCGAAAACAGCAGGGCTGTCGATCCGGCCACAAAGGCCGCGAGGTAGCTCAGCGCCATCCGCGCGAATGTCAGGCGTATGCCGAAAAAAGGGAATTCCGCGGCGGTGCGCGGCAAGCTGATCAGCATCCATGCGGTGGTGAATGCCATCACGGCGCCAAGGCTGGCGCGGGAAGCGAGCATCACGGCCGCCAGCGGATAGACGCCCCAGCGTGAACCGGTTCCGAGCGATCCGAGCAGCGCCGCCAGGGCGACGCCGCGCAAGCCGTTTTGGGGACCGAACAGGCGGTGCAGCAGGCGCTGATCAAACGTGTGCTCGAACAATCCGGCGAGCAGGATGGACACGCTCATCCAGGGCAACGCTTTGGTGAAGGTGAGCCACGCGCTTTGCACGCCGTGCAAAGCAATGGTCGGCGCGCGCAGGAAGAGATAGGCGTAGACAGCAAAGACAGCGGCGGACAGGATAAACAGGATGGTTTCGTCCACGTGCGCCCTCCTTTTGCCCGTATCGACGGCCCTCCGGGAAATGGCCATGCCTCTCTTACCCATATGAAAGAACCGCCGCAATCATGATGGACCGCGAGGGCGGGGTGACCAACCACTTGCGATGGATCGGAGGGAGATGCTTTGGCGAATGTGGATGGTCCGGTGGTTGTTCAGATGGACGGTTCGATCCTGCTTGACGTACACCATCCATTGGCGGATGACGCGCGGATGGTCCTGGTTTCGTTTGCCGAACTGGAGAAGAGTCCGGAGCATTTCCACACGTACCGCGTGACGGCGCTCTCCCTTTGGAATGCGTCCGCGACGGGAAGGGACGCCGATCTCATCGTGGAGCGCCTGCGCTCGCTCAGCCGGTATGAACTGCCCGCGCCGATCGTCCGCTTCATCCGCGACACGATGGGGCGCTACGGTATTCTGAAGCTGCGCCGCGCGGAGGATGGGCTTGTTCTGGAGGCGACGGATCCGCTTGTGCTAGACGAGGTGATCAGTCACAAAACCATCGCCCCCCTGGTGCGGGAGCACCTTTCCGGGCGGGCGGTCGCCGTGCCGCTTTTGTCCCGCGGCGTGATCAAAGTCGCGCTCACGAAGCTCGGTTATCCGGTGAAAGACCTTGCCGGATACACCGAGGGGGAACCGCTCTCGTTCCAGATGCGCGATTTGTTGGCGGACGGCTCGTCGTTTCTGCTGCGCAGATACCAGGGCATGGCGGCGGAGGCGTTTCATCAAGGCGGCGGACTGGAGGGCGGTTCCGGTGTGCTGACGCTGCCGTGCGGAGCCGGCAAGACGATCATCGGGCTGCGGGTGATGGAACTTCTGCAGACGTCGACACTGATCCTTGTCGCCAGCGTGACGGCCGCCAGACAATGGATCAGGGAGTGCTGTGAGAAGACGACCCTGAAAGAAGATCAGATCGCCGAATACAGCGGCGAACGGAAGGACTCCGCATCCGTCACGGTGGCGACATACCAGAT
>JAKACR010000338.1 GCA_021821225.1 Bacillota bacterium
GGCCGGATGTTGTGGGAACAGGATGGATATCATCCCTGTGCTGGCCATGGATCGGGGGTTGAGGCATGAGCGTCGAACGGCTCCCGGAGGCGACCGCCCGTCGGCTTCCCGTCTATTATCGTCATTTGCGCACCCTTCTCGCACTGGGGAGGCAGCGCGTCTCCTCGGCGGAAGTGGGCGATTCATTACGCATTGATTCCGCCACGATACGGAGGGACTTTTCCTATCTTGGCGAATTGGGCAAAAAAGGATACGGATACAGCGTTCCGTTTTTGGTCCGGATTTTGCAGGGCGTTCTCGGACAGGATGAATCTGTGCGAGTCGTGCTGATCGGCGTGGGGAACCTTGGAACGGCGCTGTGCCGCTACAGCTTTTACCGTCATGAACGGATGAATATCGTGGCCGCGTTTGATGTGGATCCGGCAAAGATCGGCGCGCATGTCGACGCGGTTCCCGTTTACGGCATGGATCAGTTGGCCGGTTATGTGGCCAGAGAAGGCGTGGAGATCGCCATCCTGACCGTTCCGGCAATGCATGCGCAGGAGTCCGCCGACGCGGTGGTGCAAGCCGGTGTCAAGGGCATCCTGAATTTTGCCCCGCGCATGCTGAATGTACCGTCCGCCGTGCGGGTGCACCAGATCGATATGACCACGGAGTTGCAGGTGCTGGTCTATCACCTGAGAGCGAACGCGAAGGCGGGCGATGAGGAGCGGGCCGAGCCGTAACACCGGCCAGTCGTAACCGGCTGGCGACGAAACCTCATTTTCAAGATCGGAGGGATTGACCATGCTGGGCAATATCGGAATATCGGGACTGATCCTGATCCTCGTGGCGGTGCTTCTCGTGTTCGGTCCGAGCAAACTGCCGGAGGTCGGAAGGGCGTTTGGCCGGGGCTTGAAGGAGTTCAAGGATGCGACGCGCGACATCACGTCGTCCGATGCGCCGCCTTCTCCTGCTGTCAGAAAGGATGAACAGTGATCGCGAGGACAAGGTGATGCGATGCGCCGTCAGCTTCGGACACGCCCTATGAGTGTCTCGCCAGGGGAGGCAGGCAGTGCGTTACCGGGATTTCATTCCTCACCTTGAAGAACTGCGAAGGCGCATTATTGTTGTTCTTGTGACGTTTTTGGCCGCTCTTGTCGCTTGCATTGCGCTGGTCGGGCGCATCTATCACCTGTTGTTGCTGCCGGGTGTCCGGTTGACCATACTCGGGCCGGGCGATGTGGTGCAGGTCTACTTCATGCTGGGCGGTTCGGCCGCCTTTATCGTGACCACTCCGTTCGCGCTGTGGCAACTGTGGCGCTTCATGAGTCCGGGCCTGCTGCCGCGCGAGCGCTGGTACGCCCTGCGGATGATTGCGCCCGTCAGCATCATGTTTGTGCTCGGTGTATTGTTTTCCTATTTCATTATCTTTCCGCGCATCTATCGCTTTCTTATCCAGCTTGCCTACGCCAATCAGATCCGTCCCATGGTGACGGCGAACGAATACTTTGGTTTTATGGTCAATATTGTCCTGCCGTTCGGCCTGCTCTTCGAGATGCCTGTGTTTGTCGTGTTTTTGACGCGGCTTGGCGTCATTTCCCCGCAATTGCTGCGCAAATGGCGGCGCTACGCCTATTTCGGATGCGTCGTCCTGGGAACGCTCATCAGTCCGCCGGAATTGATCTCGCATCTCAGCGTGACGATCCCCATGATCCTCCTCTATGAAATCAGCATCACGCTGTCCGGCGTCGCGTACCGGCGCAAGCAGAAGGCGGAGGCCTGGTGGCGCGAAGGGCAGGCGGCGGACGGGAAGACTTCCGCGCCGGCGCCGGGCGGAGTGCTTGAACGAGCGAAACGCTCGGACGAAAGTCCGGATGGCGAACCGCCGGCGCCCGGCGGCGAAAATGGTGCGCGCGGCCCTGGTGCGGATGATGAGGGGGATGAAACGACCAGCGGTCGACCTGATGACTCGCCGGATGGGGACGAGCAGGAGTAAAAGTCCGGCGCTTCGCTGAAAGGCCGTCAGGCGTGTGCGCCGCCGAGACCCATGCGCTCCCGTACCTGCTTCATGGTCTGCGCTGCGACCGCTCGAGCTTTTTCCGCCCCTGCCGCGAGCACCCGTTCAAGCGATCGGCTTTCGCGCAAAACCCGGTAACGCTCCTGAATCGGTTCAAGGTGTGCGACGATTGCTTCCGCAAGGTCTTTCTTGAACGCACCGTAGCCCTTGCCGCTGTACCGGCGCACGATTTCGGGAATGGTTTCGCCGGACGCGAGCGAGAAGATGACGAGGAGATTGGCGACGGCCGCCTTTTCCTCCGGTGCGTAAAGGATGTCTTTTCCCGAGTCGGTGACGGCCCGGCTGATCTTCTTGCGAATGACTTCGGGCGGGTCGAGCAGTTCGATCCGGCTGCTTGGGTTCGGATTGCTCTTGCTCATTTTTTTCGTCGGATCGTCCAGCGACATGATGCGCGCACCTTGCGGCAGCATCATGACGTCCGGGATGGTGAAGGTTGTTCCGAAGCGGGCGTTGAAGCGAAGAGCGATGTCGCGCGTCAGCTCGATGTGCTGTTTCTGGTCGTCCCCGACAGGCACCTGGTCCGTCTGGTACAGCAGAATGTCCGCCGCCATGAGCGCCGGGTAGCTGAACAGGCCAGCGGACACGGTTTCTTTGCCCGCCGCTTTCTCCTTAAACTGGGTCATGCGTGACAGTTCTCCCGTGGTGGCCACGCATTGCAGGATCCATCCCAGTTCCGCGTGCGCCGCCACATCGGACTGGACGAACAGGGTGGATTGTTCGGGATCGAGACCGACCGCCAGGTAGAGCGCCGCCAGGTCGAGAATGCGCTCGCGCAGTTGACGCGGTTCCTGGGGCACGGTGATGGCGTGCAGGTCGACGACGCAGTAAAAGGCGTCGGTCCCGGTTTGCAGGGCGACAAACTGGCGCATGGCGCCAAGGTAATTGCCCAGTGTGATCTGGCCGGATGGCTGGATGCCGGAAAATACGCGTCTTGTTTTCATATGCTCTCCCCGCGCGGTGTGGTGTCGCATTTCGGCGCCGATGTTTTTTGCCGGAATGATTGACGAAATCATCCCACAGGCGAATTCGGCTGTCAAATGGGATCGGCTTGCATGCCCGACACACAACGGACTGTGTGGTGGGCCGACAATAATTTTAAGGAAGAGATATCGTGATAAGGA
>JAKACR010000339.1 GCA_021821225.1 Bacillota bacterium
GGCAGCGACGCATCTGCCCCTATGGGCCAAGCTCACACCCAACACGGGCATGTTGACGGAGGTGGCCCAAGCGGCAGAAGCGGCGGGCGCGGATGCGCTGGTCGTGGCCAACACCATTCTTGCAATGGCGATTGATGTGGAGACCAGGAAACCGAAGATCGGGAATGTGATGGGCGGGTTGTCCGGTCCGGCTGTCAAACCGATCATTGTGCGCATGGTCTACCAGGCGGCGCGTGCGGTGCGCATACCGATCATCGGGTGCGGAGGCGTTGCCAGCGGAAATGACGCTCTCGAATACCTGCTCGCCGGGGCGTCGGCTGTGCAGGTGGGCACATACAATTTTGTGCAGCCAACCGCAATGCCAACCATCATTGCGGAATTGGAGGCGTACGCAGTGCGTCACGGCGTCACCCGCATCGCGGATCTGATCGGCGCGGTCGAGCGGGTGTGACGGCGACGTCAAGCAAGCGGCGGCATGATCAGAGGCAACGCGCCGACTGAAAAAAAACGGGGAATTCTGCGGCAAGCTTGAAAGGATCTTCTGTGATGAAGGCGCACATGCGATTGCGTTTTAATTCGTCGAGCTCTGCAAAGTGGTCGAGTATGCTGGCGCCGCACTCCTGCAGGAGTTGCCGCGTCCACTGCTGCGGGGAGTTGAAATAGAGCAGGATTTCGTCGCGCGTGAATTCTGGGATGAGCCCCAGTTGAGTCGCCTCCTGCACGACTGTCGCGTCAAACTGCACCGGTGTCAGAACGCGCACCGCCGCCTCCTCCAATCTGTTTATCCCTTCCGATGCGCGCACCGCGACCGTGAGCGTTTCAGCGCAGACCGCCTCCAGACGGCGCAACGTCGGCAACCAGTAGCGAAAGTAACTGGCCGCTGTGTTGACGACATCGGATACGTGCAGCACGCGCGTTCCACTGTGCATGTCATTTATCGGGCGTCCGTCTGCGTCCACGAGTTGGTGAGCGCCGTCCTTGAACAAGAACAGGTGAGGCAACCGGAGCGCGCGCGCCAGCGGAATGGAGAAGAACCAGTCGCGCCGTTCACCTCCGGAAATCACTGTGGGTCGATTTTCGTCAAGTGTGCGATAAAAGTCGGTAAGCAGCGTCATTGCTTCCTGATAGCGGGCGTCGCGTTCAAGTTCGTCGCAGATGATCGCCCAGATGGCCGCCACCTTGACCGTACGGTCAACAGTGGTCGCAAGCAGTGCGGTTATGCGATTCAGGAGCTCGCCGACGGAGGGCCCGACGAGGTTTTCGACATTGATGTAAAACGGTCCGGGGCGACCGGAGGTATACCAGAATGGGAGGCCAAGCGGATCTTTTCGCACGCGGATGGCCTCGGTCTCAATGAGTCGCTGGAGCAGGTGGTTGCGGACGTCGTTTGGGGTGACGCGAGCTGTATTCAAAGAAATAACTCCTGTCAAGACGCATGTTTTTTTATTGCCTGCTCTAAAATTATTGCCTTCTATTATATAGCAAAGCATACGCCGCTTTGCAAGGCGGCTCTCCTGGTGTATGCTATAATGCGGTGGACCAGCCATGGCGGCAGGCATGCCGCTGTTCACAAAACACCTTCATGAAAATCCAGCCGCGCGGATCACAGCGATCTTCGTGAACATTCTGTTGCTCTGGCGACCGTTGTCACCAGGCGTTCCAGGCAGCCATCTGACCCTGTATGGGTCGCTTTCTTTGTCCTAGTGTCCGGCTTGGCATACATGTTCAGGAGGGTTGCCAGTGTGAAGCACGTGATCAGCGCCAAGCATTTTACAAAAACAGACATACTCAGTTTAATTGAGACAACGATTCAGATGGAACAGATAAAGCAGCAGAGGAACGGCCGCAATCTGACCGGGCGCATCATGGGCGCGCTCTTTTTTGAACCGTCCACAAGAACCAGGCTGTCCTTTGAGAGCGCGATGCTGAGGCTCGGGGGGCAGGTCATCAGCACCGAGAATGCGCGCGAGTTTTCATCGGCAGTGAAAGGCGAAACACTGGAAGACACCATCCGCGTCGTCGCGGGATACGTCGACGTGATCGTCCTGCGCCATCACGAGATTGGCGCTGCGGCAAGGGCGGCGAGCGTCAGTTCCGTTCCGGTCATTTCAGCGGGCGATGGCGCCGGAGAACATCCAACGCAGGCTCTGCTCGACACGTTCACGATCGCGCGCGAACTGTCGCGGCTTGATGATTTGACAATCGCGCTGGTGGGCGACCTGATGTACGGCCGGACGGTGCACTCCCTGGTTTATATGCTCAGTCAGTTTTCCCGTGTTCGTTTTCTGTGCGTAGCGCCTTCGGCGACTCCGCTGCCGCGCGACGTGGCTGATTTTGCAACGGCGCACGGAGCTTCCGTCCAGATCGAGAGCGATCTTGGCCGGGCGGCGGAGGCCGCTGATGTGATCTATCAGACGAGGGTGCAAAAGGAGCGTTTCCACTCGCCGGAAGATTATGAGGCCGTCAAGGGTCAATATATCATCGATGAACATATTTTGGGCCGCATGAGGGAACGGGCCATCATCATGCATCCGTTGCCGCGCGCGGGCGAGATTGCGCCGCTGGTTGACCGGGACAGGAGGGCCGCCTATTTTCGGCAGTCGCACTATGGCGTGCCCGTACGCATGGCTTTGCTGGCCCGTTGTCTGGAGATCGGCGTGTAGACTGCCAGGCCCAGCGGCTGAATGACTGACAAAGGCAAAATGGAGGTTGAATCATGGGTCGATTATTGAAGGGCGGTCAGGTGGTGGATCCGGTTGCGGGTTCTGTCGCACACCTGGATGTCTTGCTGGAAGGAAACATAGTTGTCGCCATGGGCGCAGACCTTGCGCACACGAACCATGAAGTGATCGAAGTCGCCGGACTGTATGTGTTGCCTGGACTGATCGATCCGCACGTACACCTGCGGGAGCCCGGCCAAACGCACAAAGAGACGATTGCCACTGGCGCCATGGCTGCGGCTGCAGGCGGATTCACACAGATCTGTTGCATGCCGAACACCGCTCCCGTTACAGACGATGAGCAGACAGTGCGCTTCATCCGTGCTGAGGCAGAGCGCTGCGGGTATGCCACGGTCCATCCGATCGCCGCCATTACGACAGGACTGCGCGGAACGGAACTGACCGATTTTAGCGCCTTGCGGCGCGCAGGCGCTGTCGGATTTTCGGATGAT
>JAKACR010000036.1 GCA_021821225.1 Bacillota bacterium
CGCGGCCGTGAGCGGCGGATCGGTCCGCTCGCGCAAAGCCAGGAGCGCAACGTTCAGCACGTAAGCCGTGGCGGCGTCCACCCTGCCCGTGGCGGGCAACTTGTGAATTCTCTGGAACGCGGCCACCGCGCGCTCCGTTTCCACGCTGAAATAGCCATCCGTGCGCCCCGGATCGTATCCGAGAGCGAGGAGCATCCGCTGCAACACGGCGACGCTGACCGAGTTGCTGTTTTGCTCCAGTGGCCGGCGCGCCGTCATCGGCAACGGCGGCAGGTGAAAGAAAGAAGGCGTGGGGACTGCCAACCGGGGCGCGAGTCCGAGTCTGTGCACCCATTGTCCGTTTGGCGTCAGCCAGCGGGCCACCGTCATCTTGAGACTCGATCCGTCCGCAAAGTCTTCCGTCTCCTGCACCGTTCCCTTGCCGTAGGACCGTTCGCCGATGAGTGGAACGTGTCCGGACTGAGACAGTGCGGCCGCCAGGACTTCCGCCGCACTCGCGCTCCCCTGGTCGATCAGGCACACCATCGGCAAACTGATTCCGGGGCCCGTCGAGCGGATCACCTGCCGCCGCCCGTCGCGCAGCGCAATCTGCGCAATGGGCGCTCCTTTTGGCAACAGTGCGCCGGCGACCTGCGCGACGCTTTGCAGCAGACCGCCCGGATCCTGCCGCACATCGATCACGAGCGCGCGCGCGCCCTGCGCCCGGAGGATATCCAGATCGCGCCGGAAGACCGCCGCGGTATCCTGGCTGAACTGGGTGATCAGCAGGTATCCGATGTGATCCTGCAACATGCGCGCGTAGACAGTGGACTGGCGCACCCGCGCGCGCACAGGATGGACCACGAGCTTTTCATTCCCGCGCGCCAACTCCATGGCGACAGACGTGCCCAGGCGTCCGCGCACCAGTTCGACCGCCTGCTCCACCGACATATTGGCCGTCCTTCGCCCGTCAATTTTCAGGATCACGTCCGGTGGCCTGATACCGACTTTCTGGGCGGGTGATCCGGGCAGGACAGAACTGATCACCAACTGGCCGCTTGCGATGGAGATCACCGCGCCGATTCCGTGAAACTGGGAGGTGACCATTTCCCGGAAACGAGCGGCCATCACCGGATTCATATACAGGGAAAACGGGTCGCCGAGCGAATCCACCATGCCGTGGATGGCGCCGACAATCAATTCATTGGAGTCGACCGACCGGTAGTAGTCCCGCGACAGCAGCCCATACACATCGACAAACTGTTTGTATGCCGGATTGCCCGCCAGAGGGGAGAAATCGGCGCCCGCCCACTTCAATCCGGACACCGTCACAACCGCCGTCAAGGCCATCACTCCCGCCAGACGGCTCCACTTGGCCACGTTCAAAAAAACCACCCATCTTCGCCGAGTCGTCAGGCGGACAGCCTATGGGGACATGTGATAAACCGAATTCCGGCAGACGAAATCCACTAGATATCGCGTTTGACTGATGCCTCAAACGCGATATCTGAAATCAGATCGCCTGCAAAGAGGACTTTATCCCATGTCTCCTTGGCAGCGCGCCTGTACTACTCTATGCGGACGAGTGGCGCGGTAACACCGCGGTCATTTGCGCAGGAAGCGGCGGACAGACACCAGACTTCCCCACAGGCCCATGAAGAAACCGCACAACAGAAGCACCGCGACCACCTGCTCGAACACATCCTGCGGCGCGAGCAGCGTGAAAGGCGGGAACAGCACGACATTGGCGACCAGCCAGCGATATCCTTCCAGCAGAACGATGGACGGAATGAGCGCCCCCACCAGCCCGATCATCGTGCCTTCAATAAAAAAGGGACCGCGAATAAACCCGTTCGTCGCGCCGACGAGTTTCATGATCTCAATCTCGCGCCGGCGCGTGAAAATCGTGATCTTGATGGTGTTGGAAATCAGAAAGATCCCCATCGCGAGCAGCGCGACGATGAACACCAGCGCCGTATCGCGCACGATGCTGGTCACGGTGAACAATCTCCCGATGAAGCTCTGCCCGTATTGCACCTTCGCGATTCCCGCAAGAGCCGCCACTTGCTTGGCCAACAGCGGCGTAGCCCGAGGGTTGTCCGCCTGCAGCACGTATTCATTGGGCAGCGGATTGCCAAGACCCGCGATCAGGCTCTGGTTCTTCTTAAGCAAACCCTTCATCTCCTGTAGGGCCTGCTGTTTGGAAACAAACTTCACGCTGCGCACGCCGGGCAGCGCCTTTAGCTTCGCGCCGAGCGCAGGCAGCGCTTTGGCGGGATAACTGTCCGCCACATAGGCATTGATCTGCAGTTGACTCTCAATGCTGGACGAGATGTGCTGAACATTCAGGCTGAGGATCATCGAGAGGCCGAGAATCAGCAGAGTGACGGTCACCGCGCTCACGGCAGCGAACGTCATCCATCCGTTGCGGAACACATTCTTGCATCCTTCGCGCGTCAACCGGGCGATCGTCCTAATCTTCATAGCCGTAATCACCGCGTTCCTCATCGCGGACAATCTGTCCGTGCTCGATGGCAATCACTCGCTTTTTTGCCGCATTCACCAGCTCCCTGTTATGCGTCGCCATCACGACGGTGGTCCCGCGATCGTTCACGCGTTCAAACAGTTTCAGGATCGACCACGAGTTCTCCGGATCCAGATTGCCTGTGGGCTCGTCGGCAATGATCACGTTCGGCTTGTTCACCAGAGCCCTGGCCACGCCGACGCGCTGTTGCTCGCCGCCCGACAGTTGCTGCGGCAGCATATGCGCCTTGTCGGTCAGTCCGACGAGCTCCAGGATCTCTTTGACGCGCCGCGCGATCGTTCGTTTGGACGCTTCGGTCACCTCCAGGGCAAACGCCACATTCTCCGTGACAGACAACTTGTTCAACAGCTTGTAATCCTGGAACACCACGCCGATGTGCCTGCGCATGATGGGAATCTGCCGCTCGCGCAGCCGCTCGATATTGAACCCGCCGACAAAAATATGGCCTTTTGTCGGCCTTTCCTCCCTGTACATCAACTTGATGAACGTCGATTTCCCCGCACCGCTCGGACCCACGACATACACGAACTCGCCTTGTTTGATGCGGACGGAAACCCCCGACAGGGCCTTGACTCCATTCGAATATTCCTTCCACACATCCTGCAATTCAATCATGAACGCTCCCCCAACAATAGCCCCGCGAAATCCTGATGACAAAAATTCGACAGTCGGGGCGAAAATCCTGCCTGAAAAATATGTCAGGATCTTAACAGAGAGCGCGCACTTTCCAGTTGTTGGACAACCGCCGCCGGCGCGGTCCCGCCCCGGCTCGCACGCGCTCCGACGACGGCCGATGCCGACAAACGCGGCAAAACCGCCTCATCGAGCCATCCGGAGTGCGCCTTTAGTTCAGTATCCGTCAACTCATCGAGTGTTCTTCGGTTTTCCAGACAATACCGCACCACACGCCCGACGACTTCGTGCGCCCGTCGAAATGGCAGACCTTTTTCGACAAGATAATCGGCCATGTCGGTGGCGGCGCTGAAATCGCCCCGCAGCGCTGCAGCGATGGATTCCCGCCGCACCCGCAGCGTACCGAGCATCGCGGCGAACAGCCGCAGCGTGAGCTGCACCGTGTCGAGCGCATCAAAAAAGCCTTCCTTGTCCTCCTGCAGATCCTTGTTGTACGCCAGGGGCAGCCCCTTGCATGTGACGAGCAGCGCCTGCAGGTGGCCAAACACGCGCCCGGCCTTCCCGCGCGCGAGTTCCGCCACATCTGGATTCTTTTTCTGCGGCATGATCGAGGACCCCGTGGTGAACGCGTCGTCCAGCTCGATGAAACCGAACTCCTGGCTTGTCCAGAGGATCAGTTCCTCAGCGAGACGCGACAGATGCACCATGATGATCGACAGGGCGGACAGACCTTCCAGCAGATAGTCGCGGTCGCTCACCGCGTCCATGCTGTTCTCGTACAGGCGCGAAAAGCCCAGTTCCCGCGCGACCTGCTCCCGATCGACGGGAAATGTCGTCCCGGCGAGCGCGCCCGCTCCAAGCGGCATGGCGTCCGCGCGCGCCATCGCGTCCGCCATCCGCTCCCTGTCACGCTGCAGCATCCAGAAGTAGGCCAGCAGATGGTGCGACAGCAAGACGGGCTGCGCACGCTGCAGGTGGGTGTAACCAGGGATGATGACGTCCAGGTGATCGCCCGCGAGCCTGACCAGCACCCGCTGTAATTCCGCAACCGCCTCGCGGACAGAGCCAAATTCCGCCAGCGCGAACAGGTGCATGTCCAGGGCAACCTGATCGTTCCGGCTGCGCCCCGTGTGCAGGCGCCCGCCGGTCGGGCCGATCAGTTCGGTGAGCCTGTGCTCGATGTTCATGTGAACATCTTCCAGTTCTCGCCGCCACACAAAATCACCTGCCTCAATCTCGGCACGCACCCGGTGCAGGCCCTCCTCGATCGCCGCCGCGTCCCCGGCGCTGATGATGCCGCGCGCGCCGAGCATACGGGCGTGCGCGATGCTGCCCTGGATATCGTGCGGCCACAGCCGCTTATCAAAATGAACGGAGGCGTTGAACGCCTCCACCAGTTCATGCGGCGGTTTGTCGAACCGTCCGCCCCACATCGCGTTCGCCGCTGCGTCGGGAGACGATTTTCCCAGTTCGCTCATGGTATCGCAAGCTCCTTATCTCTTCTCGCACAACTCTTGCCGGACTACCTCTTGTAAACGTGTCAGACAACCTCTTTATGAGTTTTGTTGCGTGACGCTGGCGTGCAGCCGGGTGGGCAGTCCCCACAACGAGATGAAGCCGACCGCCGCCTTGTGGTCAAACTGGTCGTCCGTCGCATAGGTGGCGAGGCCGTGATTGTACAGAGAGTAAGGCGACGCAGACGCGACCGCGTGCACGGACCCCTTGAACAATTTCAGCCGCACCGTCCCGGTCACCGTGCGCTGTGTCTCCGTGAGAAACGCGTCGACCGCGCGCTTCATCGGCGAGAACCAGAGACCATTATAGACCGCTTCCGCGTATTTTTGCTCCATGATCGGCTTGATCTGCATCACTTCGCGCGTCAATGTCAGGTGTTCGAGGGCCTGATGGGCGCGAATCAGCGAAATGGCGGCCGGCGCCTCGTAGACTTCGCGCGACTTGATGCCGACCAGCCGATTCTCCACGTGGTCGATACGTCCGACGCCATGGGCGCCCGCCAATGCGTTCAGGCGCGTCACGAGTTCCGCCAGTTTGAGCCGTTCCCCATCCAGGGCCACAGGCATGCCCTGTTCGAACGACACATCCGCGTACGCCGGTTCATCCGGCGCGTTACGCGGGCTTGTGGTCCACTCAAACGCCTCTTCCGGCGCCTCGGCCCACGGGTCTTCCAGCACGCCCGCCTCGCAACTGCGGCCCCACAGGTTGGCGTCGACGCTAAACGGGCTGTCGATCGTCACGGGCACAGGAACCCCGTGCCGCTTCGCGTAGGCGATCTCCTCATCGCGCGACCACGCCCACTCGCGCACGGGGGCGACGACCATCAGATCGGGGGCGAGCGCGGCAGCCGACACGTCAAAGCGCACCTGGTCGTTGCCTTTGCCCGTGCAGCCGTGCGCGATCGCCTCCGCCCCGACCTCGCGCGCCGCCTCGACCATCAGTTTGGTGATGAGCGGTCGCGACAGCGCAGCCGACAACGGATAGACACCTTCATACAACGCGTTGGCAAAAATACTCGGAATGATAAATTCTTCCGCAAAACGATCGCGCGCGTCTACCATGCGCGACTCCACCGCGCCGATCGACAGCGCCTTCGCCTTGACGAACGCCAGATCCTTGCCCTCGCCCACGTCAAGCGACAGCGCCACCACCTCGTAATCCTGTTCAGTCAGCCACTTGATTGCCACCGACGTGTCCAATCCGCCCGAATACGCCAGCACAATTTTCTTTTTCGCCACAAATGATCCTCTCTCTTCCCTGGAAATGCCCTCAGCGCATCGTCGCTCCCATCGTCGCAACGAGAACTGCTTTTTGCGCATGCAGGCGATTCTCCGCCTGGTCAAACACAACGGATTGCGGTCCGTCAATCACGTCTACGCTCACCTCTTCGCCGCGGTGGGCAGGCAGACAGTGCATGAAAATCGCCCGGCCCGCGGCGGCGGCCAGCAGCACCGCATCCACCTGATACCCAGCAAACGCGGATTGTCGCGCCTGCGCCTCCGGTTCCTGGCCCATGCTTGCCCAAACGTCCGTGTAGACCACGTCCGCCCCCGCCACGGCGGCCAATGGATCGCGGCCCACCGTCACGGAGCCGCCCGCCGCTTTTGCCCACGCCGCCGCCTGTCCGGTCACGCCCGCATCCGGCTCGTAGCCTTTTGGCGTCGCGGCCCGCACGTTCATCCCGACGAGCGCGCCGGCCTGCATGAGCGAGTGCAGCATATTGTTCCCGTCTCCCACGTACGCCAGCGTGAGGCCGCGGAGTTCGCCAAACGCCTCCTGGATGGTGAGCAGATCGGCCAACGCTTGGCATGGATGGTGGGCGTCGGTCAATCCGTTGATCACCGGCACGCTCGCGTGCAGCGCCAGTTCCGCCAGCTTTGCATGCGCAAACGTGCGCACCATGATCCCGTCCACGTAGCGCGAGAGGACGCGCGCAGTGTCCGCGACTGGCTCGCCGCGCCCGATCTGCGTCGCGCCGTCGGAGAGAAACAGCGCGTGCCCGCCCAGTTCAAACATCGCGACTTCAAACGACACGCGCGTCCGCGTGGACGCCTTCTCAAAGATCATGCCCAGCGTTTTGCCCGCCAGAAGGGCCGGCCTGTCGCCCTGCGCCCGGCGCTTCTTCAGATCGGCCGCCAGAACCAGCAAAGATCGAATATCATCCGCCGTATAATTCGAGAACTCAAGCAGATCCCGCCCCAGCATGGAACGCGTCGCCGCATTCGCCGTCAGTGCCATCGCCAAACCCCCATATATTGTGATTTCACACAAGCGCGTCCTCCAGGATGCCCACGGCGCAGTCGATCTCCGCTCCCGATACCACAAGCGGCGGCAACAGACGCAGCGTGTCCGCTCCGGCCGTCAGGATGAGCAGACCGTTCTCCCGGCATTTGGCCACTACATCCGATGCGCCGCCGCCCGCGATCTCCACGCCCCACATCAATCCCATGCCGCGAATATCCAGGATGCGGTCGGTCCGCATCGCAAGCCCGTACAAGGCAGACCGCAACTGCTCGCCCCGCTGCTTCACCCCGTCGAGAAACCCCGGCGCAAGCACGACATCGAGCACGGCCAGCGCCGCGCGCGCAACCACCGGATTACCGCCGAACGTCGATCCATGCGCACCCGGTGTGAACGCCGCCGCAACCTCCTCGCGCGCCACCGTCGCCCCGATCGGCAACCCGCCGCCAAGTGCCTTGGCAAGCGTCACAATATCCGGCTTCACGCCGATCTTCTGCGCCGCCAGCCACGCACCCGTCCGCCCGGCGCCCGTCTGCACTTCATCGAAGATCAGCAGCAGTCCGGTCTTGTCGCAAAATGTCCGCAATTCCTGGAGAAATGTCACGGGAACCGGATGGACGCCGCCTTCGCCCTGAATTGGCTCGATCATGACGGCGCATGTCTTTGGCGTGATCGCCTCGCGCACCGCCGCCAGGGAAAATGACTCCACATAGCGAAACCCTCCAGGCAACGGCCCGAAGCCTTCCTGGTACTTCGGCTGCGCCGTCGCCGTCACCGTCGCGATCGTCCGCCCGTGAAAAGAATTGGCGAACGTCAGGATCTCACCCTTGTGCGCGCCGTACCGCGATTTCGCGTAACGGCGGGCCAGCTTGATGGCCGTCTCGTTCGCCTCCGCGCCCGAATTGCAGAAAAACGCCCGATCCAAGCCGCACGCCTCCGTCAGGCGGCCGGCGAGTTGCGCCTGCGGCCCCGTCAGATACAGATTCGACATGTGCCACAAGGTCTGCGCCTGGTCGGTCACTGCTTCCACCAGGGCCGGGTGGCAGTGTCCAAGCGCGTTCACGGCGATCCCGCTCGTGAAATCCAGATAAGCCCGACCCAACTCGTCGAATACATGGCAGCCGGATCCGCGCACAATCTGCAGCGGCTGGCGCGCGTATGTGTGCATGACGGACCGTTTGTCGACGGCTTCCAGCGCTTCTGCCTGCACATCTGCTTTCACCATGGTGCGTTCCCTCCTGAACCGATTCTCTTCATCCGCCTTCATTCTCTATTCGCCGCCATTCCCCGTCCGCCGGCCGTCCCTGCGGACGATTCCCGAACGACCGCCGTCTCAGGCTCTGACGTGGACGATCTTCGTACCGGCATTCTCGCCTCGCCTGAGCGCCGCGAGAATGCCCGGCCGCCTGCCGTCGACAATGTGCGCTTCACCCGCGCCCGCCTCAACGGCCGCAAGCGCCGCCTCCACCTTTGGAATCATGCCTCCCGCGATCGCCCCCGACCGGATCATGCCGCGCGCCTTTTGCGCGGACAACTCCGGTATAGCTTGGCGCGCCTGCGCCGATTCCTTGACTCCCGGCACATCCGTCGCCAGGACGAAAGCGTCCGCGCCGAGCGCTCCAGCCAGCGCGCCCGCGGCAAAATCCGCATTGATATTGAGCGGCTGGTCATCCGGTCCGATCCCGAGCGGCGCAATGACCGGAACATATCCCGCCTCGAACAGAAGCTCCACGAGACAGGCCCTGACGGCCGCCACGCGCCCGACCCGTCCAAGCGCCCCCGAAGCGTCGTACAGTTCGGCTCGCATCAGTTCCCCGTCCTCCCCGGACAATCCAACCGCCTGTGCGCCTGCGCGCTGCAATGCTCGCACAATTCGTTTGCCCACGCGGCCGGCCAGGACCATCTCCGCCACATCGAGCGTGACATCGTCCGTCACGCGCTGCCCCCCGACAAACGAACTGGCGTGACCGATGCGCGCAAGAAAATGGGTGATCTCCGGTCCACCGCCGTGCACCACGGCAATGCGCTCACCCTCGCCTGCCATGCGCGCGACCTCTGTCAACAAATCCGCCGTTTCACCCGCCACACTGCCGCCGTACTTGACGACCCACGTTCCCATGCTGTCCGCCCTTTCGCGCCGTCTTGCCTCAAACCCACGGCAGACTGATGAGCCCGGCCGTCTCTTCCAATCCGAACATCAGGTTGAGATTCTGAATCGCTTGCCCCGCCGCGCCCTTCCCGAGATTGTCGATGGCGGACGCCACCAGGGCCATCCCCGTGCGCGCGTCCGCGTAGACGCCGATCTGGCACGCGTTGGTTCCCGTCACATGGCGCAACTCGGGCACCTGCCCGGCGTCCAGCACGGTGACAAACGGTTCGGCCGCGTAGCGCTCGGCAAATGCGCTGCGCAGGTCATCCGTGGTCGCGCTCTCCCGCAGCGGCGCGTACGCCGTTACATAGATGCCCCGGCGCACCGGAAGGAGTTGCGTCGTGAGCAGAACCCGCGGAGCAGTCTCCGCGATACCCGCGCGCTGTTCCGCCCGCGCGAGCGTCTGTTCGATCTCCGGCGTGTGCTGGTGCGCACCCACACGATAAGGCCGCAGACTCTCCATGACCTCCACGAAATGCGTGCCCTGCTGCGGCGTCTTCCCCGCGCCGGAAACGCCCGACTTGGCGTCCACCACGATGCGAGACGTGTCGATCAGCCCGTTTTCCACCAGGGGCAACAGCGCGAGTGTCGCGCATGTCGCGTGACAACCCGGATTCGCCACCAGATCCGCCGTGCGGATCGCCGATCGGTTCAGCTCGGGCAGTCCGTACACCGCCTGCGGTTGACCCGGCGCCACATGATGCTCGCGACCGTACCACTTCTCATATTCCGCCGCGGGCAACCGGAAATCGCCGCTGAAATCCACGATTCGCACGCCATGCGCAAGCAGTTCCGGCGCTAGGGCCATCGCCTGTCCGTGCGGCAGCGCGAGCAAAGCCGCGTCCACCTCGGGCGTCCCGTCTCCATCCAATGATGAAAACCTCAATCCGCCTGGTTCCGTTCCGCGAAACTGCGGTAGCACCTCTTCCACCGTCCGGCCCGCCCGGCTGTCCGAACCCACCCAGACGATCTCGACGTCCGCCCGGAAATGCAGCATGCGCAACGCTTCCGCTCCACCGTAGCCTGTGGCACCCCAAATTCCGACCCGCATGCCGCCACCTCTTTCTCGAATTATTATACGTATATGCGTATAAAATTGCAATATCCTCGACTGTCTACCTACCTTCAACGTACGCTCGGTCCTTATTTCTGGCTGCTTCCTCTAGTAAACTCCATTTTCAGTCTATAGAGGACACAGCAAAGCAGCCTGGTCGACCGCCCTGAAAATGCGATTCTGCCGCCGGCCGCTGGGCGGACGCCCGCACGATTCGAGACCGCGAGACATACGCCGTATAGCGGATCCATTTGACCATCCGGAGGATGTGGCCACTATGCGCGATGTCCCCCGGATACCGGGAGGAATCACCATGGCGGAACCTCGCTTGCCGCAGCGCACAGTGTCGAGGATAGCCCAGCCATCCGCTTCGTCTGCGGATGTGGAGTCGTTGTTTAGAAAGTTGATTGCGGACTTTCAAGCCCTGCTGGACCCGCGCCGCATGGACGCGCTCATGCAGCGCCTCGCCAGCCGGGTGCAGGTCGCGGAGACGGAGCATGCTTACCGCATCACCGTGCTGCACGATCACGTCGCCCATCCGGAGGATATTACCGCAGAATTTTCCGGCTCAACCGTGCGGCTCAGGAGAACCGCGCAGAGCCAGACGAGAACCGAACGCGACTCCGTGACCGCCTTCTCTTACTACGCCGAGGTATTTGACCACTCGATCAGTCTTGAAAAGTCTGTCCGGTGGCGCGACCGCACCATCAGCGCGCACCCTGGCGCATGGGAGCTCACCATCCCAAAGGTGTAAACTCCCGGATGTCTGGCAGTGAGACCAGATGCTGGCGACGAGACTGGGGCGGATCGATCCCGGCATCCACTCGATCCCCGCGCGCATAGACGGACAACAGGGCGTCCGATATACTGAAATTGGCGAACTTGGCCCTGTTGTGCAGCAGCATGGCCGTCCATCAGCTTTCAGACCCCCGCTTCATCCGGGAAGGTCCAGGGGAGCGTGTCCACGTGGCTGCAAGAATTGCGCTCATCGCACTGTCCGCCGGCGTCGCGGTCATCAGTTCCATGATCGCCTTCGATCTGATGCTGCGCGCCGGGCGTCCTGATTCGAGCGGACGGCGGCTCACATGGCTCCGTCTCGCGGCACTCGTGTTTGGCTCCGGGATGTGGACGGTCCATTTCACCATCCTGTTGGCCGTTACCGCGGGCCACTACGTATACTACCGCGCCGTCGACACGCTGCTCCCCCTGTTCGTCGCCATCGCATGCTCGCGCGGCGCGTTCGCCGTCCTGAAGTGGACAGGCCGGCGCAGGCGCCTCATTGCCCCCGCCCTGCTGCTCTCCACCGGCGCCTGGCTGATGCAGTACATCGGCATGGATGCGATGGTGGTACGGAGCATGGAGTATTCACCGGCAGACGAAGCGCTGCTCTACACAATCCCGCTCCTTGGCGCCTATACCTCGCTGCGCTTGTTCGCTCACTGCGTCAATCGCTCCTGCGCGCCGTACTGGTTCTGGCGGATACTGATTGCCCTTCCCGTCGGCCTGGCTCTCGTCATCATGGAAGTCGCAGCCTTCGGCGCGGTTTCCATTCACTACTTCGGCGCACAAAGCGCCGTAAGCGTCACCAGCGCCTATCTGACCAACGATACCTGGCTTGTGTCGGCGCTGCTTGGCGGCGCCTACACGGCCGCCGGCATCTTCCTCAGTGCGGTGCTGCACGACAAACGGGCGACAGAGCGGGCGCGCAGGCTTACCGAACTTCATCGCGACGCGCTGTTCGCATCCAATCCGGACTCCATCGCCATCCATGATGAATTCGGTCTCATCCTCAGTGTCAATCAGTCCGCAACCACCCTGCTCGGCTATGAGACAACAGAACTTGTCCGCAAGAGACTATCCGATTTTCTGCTGCCGGACGATGCGGTTCGCGCGGAACGCATGTTCAGCAACCTGCTGCACACGGCGCACAGCACCGAATATGACGCGCAGTGCCGGCGCCGAGACGGCCGGTTGATGGTGCTGCACATCAAGCACATTCCGATCGTGCACGACGGGCATGTGGTCGGGGCGTTTTCCGTCTGCAGCGACATCACCCGCAGGCGCCGGATAGAACGGGAACTGACCGTAACGCGACAACACTTCCAGATCCTTGAGAACAATATATCCGATCTCATATCGATCATCGATGTCAACGGAATCGTTCGCTATGCGTCACCGTCCCACGAGAATCTGCTGGGCCTTTCGCCCAGGCAGTGCGTGCAGTCGGCGATCACGTCGTTCATTCACCCGGACGATGCGCCCACTGTCGAGGACGCCCTGTACCGCATGTGCCAGGACACCGCCCCGCTCTCGATCAACATCCACTTTCGCAATAACGAAGGCGGCTGGCTCCCGCTGGAGGCCCGCTGGGTCCCCGTTCTGGACGCCGCCGGAAACGTCACCGGGTTCGTCATGGTCGCGCGCGATCTGAGAGACCGCAAAAAAGCCGAGGAAATACTGCTGCAAACGGAGAAATTGTCAGTCGTCGGCCAACTGGCCGCGGGACTCGCGCACGAAGTGCGCAATCCCTTGACATCGATCAAAGGCTTTCTCCAGTTGCTCTTCGAGCAAAACAAGGAAAAGCCGCACTACTTTGAGATCGTATTCACCGAACTCCAGAGAATCGAGGACATCATGAGCGAATTTCTCGTGATGGCCAAGCCCCACCTGGAGGCCTTTCAGTCGCAGGATATCTGCGGCATCGTGAAGGAGACGGCCGCCCTCATGACGGCGGAAGCGCATTTGCGCAATGTGGATCTGAAACTCTCCACGCCCGATCTTCTGCCGAACATCTGGTGCGATACCGGGAAAATCAAACAGGTGTTGATCAACCTCATCAAAAACGCGATGGACGCCATGCCCCATGGAGGGACGCTGCGACTGGAGGCGGAGAGGCTGCGCGACGACCGCATCGCCATTCGTGTGGCGGACACGGGCGTGGGCATTCCCGAGGACAAATTGGCCAAGCTGGGTACGCCGTTTTTTACCACAAAACAGACGGGAACCGGACTTGGGCTCACCGTCAGCCAAAAAATCATCCAGGATCACGGCGGCGAGCTGACCGTCCAAAGTGAGGTAGGCGTCGGTACACTGGCCACGGTGATCCTTCCCTCAGAACGATGCGCGGAGGAGCGCCGCGCTGCAACACACGAGCGGCAAATCTAACCGGCGCCTGCAGCGTGGGTTATCCCACATCCCCTTGGGGCCGCCACTCGCTCACGACGATGCCGGCCAGGATCAGGATCACCCCGGTCCAACTGCGCCACGATACCGTTTCTCCAAGCAACACAGCCGCCGCCACGACAGCCACGGGCAGTTCGACGCTGCCCAGGATGGCGGCCGCCGCGCCGCCCACTCGCGGGATACCCAGACTGAACAGGGTGATCGGCAGCACTTGGCTGAACAGACCCACGGCGCCGACGGACAGGGCGCCCCGGATGACCGGTGCAAGCACGTGCGGCGTCGGTGGATACAGCGTCCAACTGACAACGAGTGAAACCGTCGTGATGACCGCCGCCCTGGCAAACGGCCGACGCGGTTCTTGTACGGTTCCGCTGATGTACAGAAAGACGGCGTACGACACGCCCGAGGCCAGTCCGAGCAACACGCCCACAGGCGTGACGCGAACCGCCGCGCCGCTTTCCGCACCAGCGGCCAGGATTGTGCCGGCCAGGATGATGGCTACGCCCGCCCATTTTGCGCGGCGCAACCGGCGTCGCGTGGCCAAAAAATCGATTACCGGCGTGATCCAGGCAAATTGAAAGAGCAGAATCACGCCCAGCCAGACGGGCAGGTCGTGCAAAGACCGATAGTAAGCAATTGACGCGACGGCTCCCAGGGCGCCCAGGACCGCCAGACGCCAGCCATCCGCGCGCGAGAAACGAACCCCGCCGCCCGTCAGCGCGACGAGCGCCCAGAGCAGCGCCGCCGCGTAGTAGAATTGCCCCACGGCGACCGTGCCAGGGCCAAATCCTCTGGCGAACGCCGTCTTGACCAGAGGCGACACGACCCCATAGCTGACGCCGCCGAACAGCACCATCAGAGCGTACCAAGACCGTTTCATCGAACGCGCGCTGGCGCCGATGAAATCCGCGAGCCGGGGCGTCATCCCCGCGCACCAATGTCCGTCCGGTAATGCCTGCCGTCAAACCGCACGCGTTTTGCGCCCTCATAAGCCAGTTCCCGCGCGTGTTCCAGCGTCCTGCCCCGCGCGACGACGTTCACTACGCGCCCGCCGCTTGTCACGATTGTCCCGTCAGACCGACGAGCCGTCCCGGCGTGCAGGGTGCGCACAGCGTCCGTCTCGCCCTGCGTCTCGTCCCGCGCGACAGTCAACTGCGCCGCCGCAGTCAGCCCTTCAATCCGATCTCCCTTGCGATACGCGGTGGGATACCCCCGTGCCGCCAATACAACGCACACCGCCGCAGCGTCCGCCCACTTCAGTTCAAGCGACGCGACGCGATCCTCCGTCACCGCCAGCATGACATCAAGCAGATCGCCGTCCATCAACTCAAGCACGACCTGCGTCTCCGGGTCGCCGAAGCGACAGTTGAATTCAATCACGAACGGCTTGCCGTCCACCACCATCAGTCCGGCGTACAGCACGCCCCGGTAAGCGATGTCATGCGCTTTGAAGTACCACTCCAGACGGTCAAAGACGCGCTCTCGCACAAGCGCCATCAAGGCGCCGTTAGCCGCCCGCGGCGGCGCGAACGCCCCCATGCCGCCCGTGTTCGGCCCCTCGTCGCCGTCGTACACCGCCTTGTGATCGCGCGCGGCGGGCATCAAACGATAGCCGCTGCGGTCGACAAACGCCATGACAGACAGTTCCGTTCCGCGCAGGAACTGTTCCACGACCACCGTTTCACCCGCACTGCCGAACGCGCGCGCTTCCATCGCGTCAGCGAGCGCGCGCTGCGCCTCGGCAATCGTCCGCGCGACTGTCACACCCTTGCCCGCGGCCAGGCCATCCGCCTTGATCACCACAGGCGGCGTCAATGTCCGCACATAGTCGAGCGCAGCGGGCAAGCGGGAAAACACGGTGCTTTGCGCCGTTGGAATCCCCGCATCGCGCATGATCTCCTTGGCAAACGACTTGCTGCTCTCCAGTCGCGCCGCCGCCGCCTCGGGACCGAACACCCTCAGACCCGCCGCGGTGAACGCATCCGCGATGCCAAGACTGAGCGGCACCTCCGGCCCCACCACCGTGAGATCCGCCTTTAGTCGCCGCGCGAGTGCAAGCAGGCCCGGAATGTCATCCGCGGCGACATCCGCGCACTCCGCCAGTTGCGCAATGCCGGGATTGCCCGGCGCCGCAAACAGGCTCAACTCGCGTCCGAGACGCAGCGCGTCGTCGTGCAGTTTGCGCACAATCGCATGCTCCCGGCCGCCCGACCCCACCACCAGCACTCTCACCGCGACACCCTCTTTTAGAGATTGTTCAAAAAGTGGGCAGAACTCCCCGGCGCATTGCCGCGTCATCGCCAGAAATGCTCCCTCACGTACCCGAAAACGTACGCTCGGTCCGCATTTTTGGCTGCTTCCTAGGGGACATGGGATAATGTCCACTGCACACTCGGTTTATCCCATGTCCCATTGCACTGCGTGGGTCAACCCCGCCCTCTTTTTGAACAGGCTCTTTTATTTTGAAAATGCGCTTCCCCTA
>JAKACR010000340.1 GCA_021821225.1 Bacillota bacterium
GAAACGGAGGAGGATTTTGCCGCCACACTGGAACTTGTGAAGCAGGTGCGCTATGACGGGGCGTATACGTTCATCTACTCTTCGCGGGAGGGAACGCCCGCCGCGCGGCTGGAGGACCCCGTGCCGCAGGACGTGAGGAAGCGCCGCCTGGGCGAGTTGATGGACGCGCAAAACGAGATCTCGCGCGCGTACAATGACCACTTGGTCGGCAGTGTCGTGGAGGTGCTGGTGGAAGGCGAGAGCCGGACCAATCCGGATCGCCTGACGGGCCGCACGCGCACGAACCGGATCGTGCTGTTCGAAGGCGATCGCTCGCTCGTGGGGCGGACCGTCCCTGTCCGGATTGACACGGCGCAGACGTGGACGCTCTACGGCTCCCGTCTTGCCGAAAGGTGCGGAACATGAACAAGCGCACTCCGATGCTGGAACAGTATCTGGCGCTCAAGCGCGAGAGCGGCGACGCCCTGTTGCTTTTCCGCCTCGGCGACTTCTATGAACTGTTCAACGACGATGCCCTGACGGCAAGTCGACTGTTGGAACTCACGCTGACAGGGCGCGGCCAGGGGGAGAACCGCATGCCGATGTGCGGCGTTCCCCATCACGCGGCCGACACGTATATCGGGCGTCTGGTTTCGGCCGGGCACAAGGTCGCCATCTGCGAACAGACGGAGGATCCCAGAGCGGCAAAAGGTTTGGTGCGCCGCGCCATCGTGCGCATCGTGACACCCGGGACAGGCCATGACTTTCTGCGCGAGAGCGACGACCGCCTCCTGCTCGCGACGGTATTGCCCGGCGACGGGAAATGGACGGCGGCCACACTCGATCCGATGACAGGAGAAGCGTGGCTGCGCACGGGCGATTGGGAGGAGCTCGCCGACTGGCTGGCCGGGCAGGGGATCGTGGAGCTCGTTTTGCATGCGGCTTTGCCAAAGGTGGTCGGAGAGCGCCTGAGCGCCCTTGCGGCACGGCTTCGTTGTGCACTCTCCGCTTTTGGCGAAGCGGCCGTCGCGCCGCCGGAAACCGCCCACGGGATGCTCGTCGCCTACGCCGGACAGATGAGCCGGCGCGAACTGGCGCATGCGCGCGCGCCGCGCGAACTGGCCGCGCACCTGTACATGCACCTGGGAGCTGTGGCCAAGGCGAACCTGGAGCTGGTGGCGCCCGCTGTATCCGTGCGCCAGGGCGCAACCCTGCTGGAGGTGCTCGACTTCACGAAGACGGCCATGGGGCGGCGGCGCCTGCGCGAGATGATTGAATGCCCATTCGCCTCGCTCGCTCCCATCCTGTCGCGCCAGGACGCGGTCGCTCAACTGCTGGAGGATGAAGCGCTGCGCGCGGCGCTGCGCGAACTGCTGCACGGCCTGCACGATTTGTTCCGGCTGGCCTCCCGCGTCTCCTACGGTACGGCCGCGCCGCGCGACCTGCGGCTGCTGGCCGGAGTTCTGGAACAGGCGAACCGGATGCGCGCGCGGCTTGCGCAACAGGCGTGCGCGGGCGATCTGGCGCAGGCGGCGGAGAAAATGCGCGATCTGACGCGACTTTCGGCGCGCATTCTGGATACGCTCGTCGAGGATCCACAGGGCAATGGAAAGGAAGGCGGCGTCATCCGGCCGGGTGTGGACGCCAAACTCGACCGCCTGCGCGAGATCGCTCGCGGGGGGCGTTTCGCGATTGCCGCGCTGGAACAGGAGGAACGCGCGAGAACAGGAATCAAGTCGCTCAAGATCACGTTCCATCGCGTCTTCGGTTACTGTATCGAAGTGACTTCGAGCAATGCGCATCTGGTGCCGGGCGATTTTGAACGGCGGCAGACACTGGCGGGTTCGGAGCGGTTTGTCACCCCGCGCCTGCGCGAGGTGGAGCAGGAGATTCTCTCCGCCGATGATCAGGCCAAGGCGTTGGAGTGGGAACACTTTGTGCAGTTGCAACAGGCGGTGCACGACGATCTGCGCGCGATTCAGGATGTGGCGGAAGCGATTGGAGAACTCGACGCGCTTCAGAGCCTCGCGGAGGCGGCGCGCGCCTGGCGCTATGTGCGCCCGTGCGTCGATGAAAGCGATGACCTGATCGTCGTCGAGGGACGGCATCCGGTGGTGGAAAGGCGCGTCGAAGGGGAGTTTGTCACGAATGACACATCGCTCACCCCGACGCGCCGGATCGCCGTAATCACGGGACCGAACATGGCCGGAAAGAGCACATTCATGAGACAGGTTGCCCTCATCGCACTGCTGGCGCAGATGGGCTCGTTCGTCCCGGCTAAAGAGGCGAAAGTCGGGTTGGTGGACAAGCTCTTCACGCGGATCGGGGCGTCGGACGACGTTGCGGGGGGAATGAGCACGTTCATGGTGGAGATGTGCGAGACGGCGGAGATTCTGCGCCAGGCCACCGCGCGCAGCCTGATCATCCTTGATGAGGTGGGGCGCGGAACCGCGACGTATGACGGGATGAGCATCGCGGAGGCGCTGCTGGAGCACATTCACGACCAGATCGGACCGCGCACGCTGTTTGCCACGCACTACCACGAATTGACCGCGCTGTCCGACCGTCTGCCGCGCCTGTTTAACTTGTCGGCCGCCGTCGCCGAACACGGGGGGCAACTCGTCTTTTTGCACCGGATCGTCGAGCGCCCGGCCGATCGTTCCTACGGTGTACAGGTGGCCCGCAAGGCGGGACTGCCGGTGGACGTGACGGAGCGGGCCGAACAGATTTTGCAGCGTCTGGAGGCGGCGGCCCTGCAAACTGTGGCGGCGCGGGAGCAGTCCGCGCCGGCTGCGGAGGCGGCGGTCGATTCGGCGATGGAGCGCGCTTTTCCGGCGCAGTCGGACGCCTTGCGGAGCATAGGCGGAGGGACGCGCGAAAATGTCTACATATGGGAGATTATGGCAAGGGAACTGATCGAGTTGGACCTTGATGGAATGGCGCCGCGCGAAATCCAGGAATTCTTGTATAAATGGCGGGAGCGTTGCCCATCGTGAGCGGTGTGTGGCGCAAAAGGGGATGACAAGCCGTGCAGGGAGCCGTGCAGATGCGGAGGGATATCCGCGTTCTTGACGCTCTGGTGGCCAACCAGATCGCGGCAGGCGAGGTCGTCGAGCGACCGGCGTCCGTCGTCAAGGAATTGTTGGAAAATGCCCTGGACGCTGGGGCGACGCACAT
>JAKACR010000341.1 GCA_021821225.1 Bacillota bacterium
CGCGTGCGTGATGGGCGCGTAACTGGTCCTCGCGCTGTGGTCCTCCATACTGCCGCTCCTGATCCTCGGCGTTGTGCTGCTCGATTTCGGCGTCCAGGCCGAGCAGATCTCCAACTAAACACCCATGCCCCTACGGGACACAAGATTATCATGAAAATAGACGAACGGCTATTTTCCCATCAAAGCCGGATCTACGCCCTGTCGGCGACGGCTCGCGGCCGCGTGAACAGCGTCTACATGGCAGCCTATTTTCTGGGTGGATCGCTCGGCTCGCTGTTCGGCGGAATAGCCTACGATGCGGGTGGCTTCGTCCTCGCATGCACCGTGAGAATCGCATTCAGCCTCGCCGCCCATGGGGTCGGCTCGTACGAAATTCGGCCGCGCCAGCGGCAACTCCGGGCCGCAGGCGTCAGCGCGGCCGCCGGCATGGTAAAATGGTTCGTACCCCAGAGTTCATATGTCCGGCGTTCGCGAAGGAGAGATATGGATGGCCGATAGAATCTATAATTTCAACCCTGGCCCCGCAGCCCTTCCTCTGGATGTTCTGGAGGAGGCGCGAGACAACTTTGTCCAGTATCAGGGACAGGGGATCTCCCTCATGGAGATGTCGCACCGCGGCAAGGTTGTCGAGGCGATCAACGAGGAAGCGCAAAACCTGCTGCTCGATCTGCTGGGTCTTGTGCAGGGGTATCACGTGCTGTTCATGGGCGGAGGCGCGAGCACGCAGTTTGCCCTGGTTCCCTTGAATTTCATGAATCAGGGAAAGACGGCCGGCTACGTGCTGAGTGGCAATTTCGCGGAAAAGGCGTTCGATGAGGCGAAGCACCTCGGAGACTCGTCCGTGGCCGCCACCTCGAAGGGTGCAAACTGGTCGCGCATTCCTGCTCAGGAGGAGATCGCGCTGTCCCCCGACGCGGCGTACCTGCACATCACGGTCAATAACACCATTGAAGGTTCGCAATACAGCGACCTGCCGGACACACACGGCGTCCCGCTGATCGGCGACATGACAAGCGACATCCTCAGCCGCGAGCGAGACATGTCCAAGTTTGCGCTGGTCTACGCCGGCGCCCAAAAGAACCTGGGACCCGCGGGAGTCACGGCGGTGGTGGTGCAGGATGAATTCTTGAAGTCGGGCGCCGATCACATCCCGACGATCCTGCGCTACGCGACATTCGCGAAGAACAAGTCCCTGTACAATACGCCCCCGGTGCACTCGATCTACATGCTGAACCTCGTGCTCAAGTGGACGCAGCGACAGGGCGGCGTCCGGCAACTGGAACGGCTCAACAGGGAAAAGGCAGGCGTCATCTACGACGCCATTGATACCAGCGGCGGCTTCTATCAGGGATTGGTCGAAAAGCCTTACCGGTCCATCATGAACGTCACCTGGCGGATGCCGAGCGTTGAACTTGAGAAGCGGTTCGTCCAGGAATCGGTCCAGAATGGCTTTGAAGGACTGGGCGGACACCGCAGCGTGGGCGGACTGCGCGCATCGGCTTACAATGCGGTGCCGCACAAGGCCTGCACGGCCCTGGCCGACTTCATGAAGGACTTCCAGCGGCGCAACGGCTGACTTCGGACTGCGGCGTGAAAGCGGCGTACGACGGACAAAGGGACTGCAGCGGGCATTCGCCGCAGCGGGGACGCCGGCTCAGGCACAGCGAGTGGCCGAGCGCGTCGATGAGAGCGTGGTACTGGTTGTACAGGCCGACGTCGACCGGCAGATGACGCATGAAAAAATCGCGCAGTTCGTCGTACGTCGCCTTCTCCCGCGTCACACCGAGGCGAAAAAAGATGCGCCGCGTATACGAGTCGATCACAAAGGACGGCTGGTGCGCGGCGTACAGCACGATGTCGGCGGCGGTCTCCGGGCCGATGCCCCAAACGGTGAGCAGACGCGCGCGCAGTTCAGGCGCGGGCAGCGCCCCTTTTTCCATATAATAGTTTTTCTATTTATGGTGTCGCGCTGGACGGACTTCCTGACGTCCGACGGCGAGAAACCGACGCGCGACCGGGACGGAGAATTCGAGGGCGGATACGCATCCCGCGAACAGCTCCTGACGGAGTGGAATCTGGGGTGGGAACGGCTGTTTGGCGCGGTGGAGGCACTGACGCCGGACGACCTACTGCGAACGGTGTATATCCGGACTGAGCCGCACACGGTCATTCAGGCGGTGGAAAGACAGATATCCCATCTGGCGGGCCATGTTGGGCAGATCGTCTATCTCGCCAAGCAGATCCGGAATTCCGATTGGCAGACATTGAGCATTCCGCGCGGCCAGTCGAAGGCGTATCTGGAAGGCATGGCGAAACGTTTTAGGCGAGACAATAGTTCGCGTTGACGTTGATCTTGCAGAGTGTGCCCGAAAAGGGATCGCGGGGGGACGCAAGCAGGCGGGACGTGAACCAGAATTGTTCACCACGCAGGATGTCATGGCGCGCGGTGTGATCAGCGTCCGACGTCCCGTTGTTGCGTGGATTAGCCTGCGTCTTGCTTGTGCAGCCCGACTGTTGTCTCATGTCAGAACGGGTGGTTCCCTGTGACTACTCGTGTTTTGCATTGTCAGACTTGAGTGCGGCCTCGAGCCTACTTATGTCGACCGGTGCCCCGATCACATGGACAATGTAGAAAAAATTAAAACGAATTTCTAATGATTTGTCCGACAACCTACGTAGGTTTCTCAGTTGGGCTCTCGATTTGAGTGCTCTACCCCTAAAGTACAACCTTCCATCATACATCACATCAAAAGTTGCCATAAAAAATCTTAATAGCATGAGATCAAAAATACAAATAATAGCCAAAACAAAAGTCTCCATGGTTGAGATTAACGTGTGCGGGCCAGTTTTGACGATCAGGATCAGTACTACCGACAACAATATTAAACTGTGTCCAGGTAAAATAGCGGTACGCCAAGTGTACCGAGCCTTGAACTTCATGACTCGCCTCCACAAGCTTAGTAACGTTCTCAAGTTTCGCAGAGAGACCTCAGGGAAATTTGCCAGTCCATCAGCAGTTGAAATGTCTTAGCCAGCATTCTTGCCTGCCGGTCGTCTAAAATGACTGTTGAAATCCCTTGTTCAACTGCGCCAATGATCACTTCCAACTCGCCACGATGCAAACGACCCGAAAGTTTCTCCACCAGT